>JADLKP010000151.1 GCA_016838945.1 Methanobrevibacter sp. | reverse complement strand
TCTTGTTTTAAGGGAATTTTATTTTTCAAAGAATATTTTTTCATACTTTTTGCTTCAATGGTATCTTATTTTTCAAAGACTATTTTTTTATAGTGCATATAAATTTAGGTATACCTAAATTTTATATACTAAAAGAATATACATTTAAACATATAAAATTTTTGAGGTAAAACTATGAATTTAGAAGGTGTAGAGAAGACCATGCTATTGACTTTATACACAAAAGCCAAGCATTCTCAAGAGAAGAATCATAAATTTTTTGATTTCAAGGCAATAGAAGTGATTTCTGAAATTGATTATGACTTTTCCATGGCTGATAAGGACATTACCATGCAGATGGGAGTAATCTCAAGAACAATAGTTCTGGATGAAATGGTGTCTAAGTATATTCGCTCACATCCTGATTGCACAATAGTGAATATTGCATCAGGTATGGACACTCGTTTCAATCGATTGGATAATGGCATAATCAAATGGTATAATGTTGATTTGGAAAATTCAGCGAATTTTAGATTAAGCTATATTGAAGATACGGATAGGGTAAAGACATTGGCTTATTCGGCAATGGATCCTTCTTGGGCCAGCAAAATTGAATATGGTGGGGATATATTGTTCATAATTGAAGGTTTGACAATGTATCTTGATGAGGGGGACAACAAAAGGATTTTGGATATCATTGATGAGAATTTCCAATCATGTACAGTCTTCACTGAAATTATGCCTCCTGCTTCTGTAAAGAATGTTAAGGAGAAATCAGTTGAAGAAATGGATGCCCAATTCATTTGGGGAGTTCAAAAAGGACATGAGCTTCTAAAATTAAATCCTAATTTCAAATGGATAAAGGATGAAAATCTATTTGATGGGATGAATGTGTATAAACCGATTACCAAGCTATTTACTTGGATTCCATTTATTAGAAGCAAAATGGATTATATTGCTGTTTTGGAGAAATGATTTCAAAACGGCAGTATAATAAAAGGAGTAAGTAAGAGTTATAAAGATAATTGTAAAAAATTAAAAAAAAGAAAAGTTGAATGATTGGTTTTTAGGGTATAGATTGTAAAAAATTAAAAAAAAGAAAAGTTGAATGATTGGTTTTTAGGGTATAGATTGTAAAAAATTAAAAAAAAGAAAAGTTGAATGATTGGTTTTTAGGGTATAGATTGTAAAAAATTAAAAAAAAGAAAAGTTGAATGATTGGTTTTTAGGGTATAGATTGTAAAAAATTAAAAAAAAAGAAAATTAAGATGGGTTGGTTATTCATCAATCCATCTTTTTACAAGGTCTTTTGCTTCATATACATTAGCGCCAGGAATTGATAATCCATTTTTGATTTGAGCTCCTTCGCATAATTTTTTCAAGTCCTTTTGTGATGATCCGAAACCGGATCCTTCATGGGTTACAAAAGGCTTGACTGTTTTTCCTGCAAAATCGAGTTGTTCCAATTGTGTAAACATTGGCATAGGCAATGTTCCCCACCAGTTTGGAAAACCGATGTATACAGTGTCATAAGCGTCAATACTGTCTAATGTTTCTTTGATTTCAGGTCTTGCATCTGCTTGTTGTTCCTTTTTGGCAACATCAATGCATTCCATATAATCTGCAGGATATTCAACTGCAGGTTCCACTTTGAATAAATCTGCATCATCCAATTCCTGAATGTATTCTGCAATGATTTCTGTATTTCCCTTTTCAATGTTTTTAAGTACTCCTCCAAAGTAGTTTTCACCACTTCTTGAAAAATAAATTACTATGCTTGACATAAGATATCTCCTTTTATATAAATAATCTGCATTAAAATTAAATAAAATTACTGATGATTTAATCAAAGTATTTTTTTATCATATGATTTTTGATAAGAGCTTTTTGAGAATAACTAATTCATCTTCTGTTAAATTTGAAGTGGCTTCCTTTTCCCAACCATCAATAATTTCTACTAACTTGTCTGTCTTTTCAATTCCCTTTTCTGTCAGTTCAACAATCTTCTTTCTTCTGTTTTCCGGATTTTCTATTCTTTCAATATAAGCTTCATCTTCAAACTTCTTCAAAAGCTTTGCCATATAGGCTCCGCTCACGCCGAATAGATTTACTAGATCATGTTGTGTTGATTTTCCCAGGAATCTTATTCTTAAAAGAACGGCATATTCTTTTACAGTCAAATCCTTGTCTTTTAAGTTAAGTTCATAATATGAATGATACTCAGATATCAGTTCCTCAACATAATGGTACAAGAACATGTTTTCCGGACTTTCATTTAATTCCATAATATCTAATTAAATTTTATGGCACATCATATAAATAGTTAACCATTATTAATAGTTAACTATAAATAACAATTGTCATAAACAGTAATTATATCAACAAAAGGAAAGGATAATATGGAAAGAATTGATATGGATGAAATGTCGCAGGAAGAAAGAGAACTCATGATGGAACAATCAAAATTACTGTTTAAATTCAATCATACTGAACCTATGACTGAGGAGTATGTTTCAATACTCAATGAATTGCTTGATGGCAACATCGGTGAAAACAGCACTATCACAACACCATTTGCAGGTGCCGCATTTAATAATATAAAACTTGGAAACAACGTTTTCATCAACAGCAATTGCTTGGCTATGGCAAGAGGAGGAATCACTATAGAGGATGATGTAATGATTGCTGGAAATGTGCAGCTACTCTCAAACAATCATGATGAATACGAAAGGCAAGTATTGACTTGTGAAGAGATTGTCATTAAAAAAGGGGCATGGATTGGAGCTGGAGCATCAATCTTGCCAGGAGTCACCATTGGAAAATTTGCAATCGTTGGAGCAGGAGCAATCGTCACAAAGGATGTTCCGGATTATGCTGTTGTTGTAGGAATTCCTGCAAAACTTGTAAAAACATTGGATAAAGATAAGTTCCCAGAATAGGTTCTGTTATCATGAGTGTTTCTGTAGTCGATAAGGGAGATTTGACATCTGATCAAGAGGAAGTCTTGGAAAGATTCATTGAATTTCAATATGCAATGATTGAAAAGGATTTAAAAAAGCTGAATGAACTTTTAGAGGATAATTACACTCTCACACATATGTCTGGAAAGATTCAGACAAAGGAAGAGTATATCGATGAGATAATGGATGGGACACTTAATTATTATGAGTCCATCATTCATAATCCTATTATAATAATATTGGAAGAGGATAAGGTATTATTAAAGGCAGATGTGACTCTTGATGCTAAGGTTTATGGAATAAAAGGAACTTGGACATTGCATAGCGAACAGACAATGGAAAAGATTGATGGAAAATGGTATTTGAGCAAATGGGACAATTAAATATTCATTTTGCATTCAACTGTCTTGGATTGAATTTCTTCTCTTTTGCTTATTTATTTTTTTACTTTTTTTCAAATTTCTTATATTTTTCTTATTTTAAACAAAACTTTTTTATAGTAAGGCAAACCTATTTATAACTATATGGATAATTTAATATAATTTACATAATTTAATTTAAAAAATAATTTGATTATTCTAATGAATTACTAAAATTATCTAATTTAAAAATAACATTGATTAAATTAAGGAGATTATTATGGCACAAATTAATCAACCGATGTATATTTTACGTGATGATACTGAAAGATTTCAAGGAAATCAAGCTTTAAGAATGAATATTTTTGCAAGCCAACTATTAGCAAGCATTGTAAGAACCACCCTTGGTCCAAAAGGAATGGACAAAATGTTAGTGGACAAGAAGATGGGTGATGTGGTTGTAACCAATGACGGAGCAACCATCTTACAGGAAATGGATATCGCACACCCTGCTGCTAAAATGCTTGTGGAAATTGCAAGAAAACAGGAAAATGTAGTTGGAGATGGAACCACTACTGTTGTAATCATTGCTGGTGAATTACTTAAAAACGCTATGGAATTATATGAAGATGGAATTGCAATTCCAACCATCCTTTTAGGTTACAGATTAGCAGTAACAAAAGCAATGGACATTTTATACAGCATCTCTACCGATGCAAGAGATAAGGACACCTTATTTGGTATTGCAAAAACTGCAATGACCGGTAAAGGTTCCGATTATGCTAAAGACGAATTGGCAGAATTGCTTGTTCAAGCTGCACTCAAAGTTGAAGAAGGAGAAAAATTAGACAAAACTCTCATTAAAATCCACAGAATCAATGGTGGAAGTGTAGAAGACTCTATGATTGTTGACGGAATCTACATTGACCAAGGCAGAGCAAATGAATCTATGCCTGAAGAAATCCGCGATGCAAAAATCGCTTTAATGAAATATCCTTTAGAATTGAAAGATTTGGACAATGCTAAAGTTGACTTCACTGATCCTTTACAAATGCAGGCTTTCTTAGACAATGAACAGGAAACCTTAAAAGGAATTGCTGATAAGATCATCGATTCCGGATGTAACGTACTGTTCTGTCAAAAAGGTATTGATGATGTAGTCCAACATCACTTGTCCAAAGATGGGATCATGGCATTCAAAAGAGTTAAGAACACCGACGTAAAAAGAATCATGAAAGCTACCGGTGCAGAACTCATCACAAATATCGAAGACTTGACTCCTGATGTATTAGGTAAGGCAGGTTACATACACCAAGAAAAAGTATTTGACCAAATGTTAACCTTCATTGAAGAATGTGAAGACCCTAAAGCGAGTTCCATTTTAATCCGTGGAAGTACAAGACATGTTTCATCTGAAATTGAAAGAGCTATGGAAGATGCATTAGGTGTAGTTGCAGCTACTGTAGAAGACGGAAAAGTAGTATACGGTGGGGGAGCTCCTGAAATTGAAATTGCAAGACAATTGAAAGCTTATGCTAACACAATCAGCGGAAGAGAACAAGTGGCTGTAAATGCATTTGCAGACGCTTTGGAAATCGTACCAAGAACCTTATCTGAAAACGCTGGTTTAAATACCATTGACTTGCTTGTAGAACTCAGAGCAGCTCATGAAGAAAATATCAACATGGGATTAGACGTATTTGAAGGCAAAGTGGTTGATATGAAGGAAGCAGGTGTTGTTGAACCTCAAAGAGTCAAGAAACAAGCTATCCAAGCAGCTCAAGAAGCTTGTGAAATGATCTTGCGTATTGATGATTTGGTGGCAGCAGCTGGTGCACTTCAAAAAGTCGACCCAGATGAAAACTTGGATCATAGCGGTATGCCTCCTGCACCGGGTATGGGCGGTATGCCTGGCGGAATGCCTCCTATGATGTAGCCCAGCTTTTCAGGCCTTCGGTCTGCAAAAACTGGACCAAAACTTTTTCCAAACTTTTAGAAAAAGTTTGATCAAAATATTTTCAATAGTTGGGAGTAAATCTCAATTATTTTTTTTCTATTTTTCTTAGATTTCTTTATAATTTTTATAAGAATTTTTTATAATTTTTTTCTTGAATTTTTTAATGCTTTTTCATAATTTTCATTAAAATTTTTAATAATTTTTCACTATTTTTCTTTATTTTTCTATTTTTAGTTTAAATGCTTATTTTTAATAAATTAAGCAATTAT
>JADLKP010000150.1 GCA_016838945.1 Methanobrevibacter sp. | reverse complement strand
CAATAAAAAAAATATATTAATGCCATATTTTATTAAAGCTGCATTATAAGAAAACTATATCTTATTAAAACTATATCTTATTAAAACCATATATAAATATATCAAGAAATATCTGAAACATTTTAAAGACATATTAAATATAGGGTAATATATATTAAAAAATAGCTGAAAATAATAAAATAAAAACTAAAATATTGACAATATTTAAATACTATAAAAATCATAACTAACAATAACCTTTATGGGCGGGTTTTAAACTTATTTAAAACTTTTATGATATTATTTTAATTTAAATGGATTGATTCCAGAGCAGGTAAAATATAGATTATAAAAATTATTTAGAGTATAATCAAATTTTATAACTATTTTTGTATCTATTTTTGATATAAGGCCACTTCAGATATCTAAAGTGACATTAGCCCATAGCCTGTGAATTTAATATTGTATTTTTTATTCCATCTGATGATTATTTATCTGATTATTGATTCAGATCTTAATCATTGGATTTAACTAAAACTTATATCATAGTCAAATTTCTATCCTATTTTATACTATAATTATAGTTTAGCCTTGGCTATGTTTTATTTACAAACAAAAAAAATTAATTATTCTAAAAAATAATTACGTCAAAAACAATGGAGAAATGATATAATGGCAAAGAAACAAAGACGTAGAGTACGTGACACTTGGAAAGAAAAATCTTGGTATACTATTAAAACTCCTGTAGCATTCGGAGACAAAGAAATTGGTACCACCCCTGCAAGAGACCCAGAACTTGTATACGGAAGAACTGTAGAAGTAACCATGAGAGAATTAACCGGTGACTTCTCCAAACAATACATCAAATTACAATTTGAAGTAGACAATGTTGCTGGAGATATTGCAAACACCAAATTCACTGGTCACAAAACCACTACTGATTACGTAAGAAGCATGATCAGAAGAGGAACCAGTAGAATCGATGCACCTGTTATTGTAACTACCCAAGATGACCGTAAATTAAAGCTCCATGTATTAGCTGTAACTACCAGAAGAGCAAAATCTTCCCAACAAAAATTCATGAGAGAAACCATCAACGAATTAGTTACTAAAGTAGCAAGTGAAAAAACCTTTGATGAACTTGTAGAAAACTCTGTAAACGGTAGATTAGCTTCTGAAATTTACCACAAAGCTAAAAAAATCTATCCTCTTAAAAGAGTGGAAATCATCAAAAGTAAAGTATTAGATAAATAAATCTAATATTTTATCTTTTTCTTTTTTTAAAGCTTTTTATAAATTTTCTAGTTTTATTCAATTTTAACCATCTCGATTTTAACTATTTTTTATATTCCAACAACTTTTTAGTCTAACAACTTTTATATTATTGCAATATATATTTTAACTATTTTTATTCAAGATTATGACAATTTTAACTATTTTTACCAAGTTTTAAACTAATAAAATAAGAAAATATTTAAATACATAATTATAAATACTAAATAGAGAGCTTATATTACAAATAATATCTTTCATGAGATTTTATGAATTAAACTATTGTTTGAAAAATAATTTAAAATTTAAAAAAATAACTATATTGAAAATATAACTATATTGAAAATATAACTATATTGAAAATATAAAATACTTAAAAAACAACTATACTTTACTAGAGTGGTTCTATGCATGAAGCTTTAATGGTAAATTGGGGATATGTTTTACTCCTGTTTATTTTAGGTGCAATAAGCTATAAAAGAAAAAGTCTTGATATGTTAGGTTCCTTGATAATGATTTTCATGGGAATTACAATCATATTTTCAGCAGGAGTTAGTTGGTTTATTCTAATTGTCTTATTCTTTGTAATGAGCATATTGGCTACACGCTTTTCAAAGCCATACAAAAAAGAGATCGGACAATATGAAAAAACCAGAACTGCAAAGAATGTTATTTCAAATGGATTGGTTGCTTTTCTAATGGCAGCATTTGGAAGTTATTACCTTCCTTTGGCAGGAGGATTTATCGGTGCAGTGGCTACAGCTACAGCAGACACATTAGCTAGTGAAATAGGTGTTCTTCAAGAACCACGCTTAATAACTACATTTAAAAAGGTTCCGGCTGGAACTGATGGTGCAATCTCAATATTAGGAACTTCTGCAGCAATTGTAGGTGCAGGAGTAATTGGAATAGCTGCATTTTTACTTGGAATAATACCAGATCCATTAATATCCATTAAAATATCAGTTATCTCAGGAACTTTAGGCTGTTTCATTGACAGTATTCTTGGAGCAGTCCTTGAGAGAAGAAACTACATTAACAATGAACATGTAAACTTGCTTGCAACCATCTGCGGTGCAATCATAGGTATTGTCTCTGTAATGTAATTCAATAATCTCTTAAAAAATTTACTAATTTATTTATTCTTTTAATCTACTCTTTTAATTTACTCAATTTATTTATTCTTTTTATTTTTTTATAAAGTTCAATTGAACTTCTTTTATCTCTTTTTAGTCAGTATTTTAAATTTTTCATAAAAATTAAACTTCTTTTAACTGACCTAACTTAAATTTTCTTTTATAACTTTATAAATTGAAATTGAAATTTTTTTAATTTTTTACTCTTTTAAAGTTTATTTTAATTAATCTTGAAAATTTTATAAACTATAATGTAAAATCATCTTTCTAAAATTCAATTGAAAAAAACCAGAAAAAAATCAAATAAATAAAAACAAATTTTATAAACATATAAATTCATATATTCTATTGATAGAAATATGCTAAATTGTTTTAAAATATAATTTAAAAAAAAAATCAAAAAATAAAATGGCATATGAAATATTAAAAATATGAAAATATGAAAAATATCAAAAATCAAATTGATTAATTAAGATTTATTGTAATGGTGATAAAATGAAAGGAATGATATTGGTTATGGATGGGATGGCAGGCCGTCCCTTAAAAGAACTTAACAATCAAACTACACTGCAGGCAGCTAAAACTCCAAATATGGATAAGATGGCTGAAAGAGGAATTACCGGATTGATGGACTCCATTGCTCCGGGAATAATCCCCGGAAGTGACACAGCACACTTATCCATTTTAGGTTACAACCCTTATGAGGTATACACAGGAAGAGGACCATTTGAAGCTGTTGGTGTTGGTGTGGACGTTATTCCTGGAGATATAGCATTCAGATGCAACTTCTCAACATCAGATGAGAACGGAATCATTACAGACAGACGTGCCGGAAGAATCAGAGAAGGAACAGATGAACTTGTGGCAACATTAAACACCATGAAGCTTGAAGGATATGAAGACATCCAAATCATATTCAAGGAATCAACCGGACACAGAGCGGTTTTAGTGCTTAGAGGAGAAGGACTATCCGGCAAAGTAAGCGATGCAGACCCTAAAGTTGAAGGAAACAAACCTAAAATAGTCAAAGCTCTTGACGGAAGCCCTGAAGCGGAAAAGACTGCAGACATTCTAAATAAGATAGTTGCCAAAACATATGAAATGACCAAAAACCATCCAGTAAATCTTAAAAGAATAGAAGAAGGCGAACCACCAGCCAATATTGTCATTCCTCGTGGTGCAGGTGAAGTACCTGAAGTAGAAAAGATCAACGACAAGTACGAAGTCAATTCCGCTTGCATTGCAGAAACCGGACTCATCATGGGTATCGGCCGTTTTGCAGGAATGGACATCATTGAAATGGAAGGGGTGACTGGTGGAACCGACACAAACCTTGAAAATATCAGAGACACAATCATAGACCAAGTGAACAATAGTGAACATGACTTCTTCCTAATCAATATTGATGGTGCAGATGAAGCAGGCCACGATGGAAATGCCAAAGAAAAAGTTGAATTCATTGAAAAGGTGGATGAAGTTGTAATGAGCGAGCTCCTTAAATTGGAAGACTGCTACATCTTTTTAACTGCAGATCATGCAACCCCTATTTCTGTTAAAAACCACTCTGGAGACCCTGTCCCTATATTGATCAACGGACCTGAAGTCAGAGTGGATGATGTCTGCGAATACAATGAATACGCTGTGGCAAAAGGTGCAATGTGCAGAATCAGAGGCGCAGATGTTATGAACATACTTACCGATTTAATGGGATACGCACATAAATTCGGAGCTTAAATCGTCAATAAGTAGAAATCATAATTATGGGAGTTAAACTATGGCAAATAAGAAACTCTTTGGAACTTCTGGAATCAGAGGAAAAATCGGTTCAGAAATAAATTCAGAATTGGCATTGAAAATAGGTAAATCATTGGCCAAATACTTGAACAATACTGGAAAAGTTGTTATTGGATTTGATACCAGAACTACAAATAGAATGCTTGAACAGGCAATTACCGCTGGACTTAACGAACATGGTGTAGATGTGATTAAAATTGGTATGGTTCCAACACCTCTTGTAGGATATGCAACATTAAAGCTTAATGCTGATGCTGGAATAATGCTTACCGCATCCCACAACCCTTCAGAATACAATGGAATAAAGCTCTGGAATAAAAATGGCATGGCTTATACACCAGAACAGGAAGAGAAAATCGAAGAAATCTACTATAACGAGGACTTCGGTTTTGTGGAATGGGACAAAATAGGAATCATTAGCCACAATGATGAAATCAAAAAGCAATATATAGACGACCTATTAGACATAGTGGATATCAAGCCTGGCCTTAAAGTGGTTATCGACTGTGCATGCGGTGCAGGATCTGAACTTTCCCCAATATTATTCAGAAAAGCTGGCTGTGAAGTCATTACATTAAATTCACAAGTTGACGGATTCTTCCCCGGAAGAAATCCAGAACCTAATATCGCAAACCTCTCAAGCCTTATGGCAACAGTTGTAGCAACCGGTTCAGACCTTGGAATTGCTCACGATGGAGATGCAGACAGAATGATAACCGTTGACGAAAACGGCAAGGTTTCAGACTTTGACAAGCTTCTTGCTCTTGTATCCAAGAAATTTGGTGGAACAGTGGTGACTACTGTTGATGCGGGATTATGTATGGATGAGGCAATGGCTGAAGTAGGTGGAAAAGTTCTTAGAACCAAAGTTGGAGACGTCAATGTCGCAGAAGTGATGATTGAAGAAAATGCAAACTTCGGCGGAGAGCCATCAGGAACCTGGTTGCATCAGGACTTCTGCATGTGTCCAGATGGAATATTGTCCGGTCTTAGAATGGCTGAAATCGTTTCCAAGGAAGGAAAATTATCAGAACTTTTAGCGCAGTTCCAAGACTATCCTCACTTAAGGGAAAAGGTGATCTGTTCCAAGGAAGAAAAGATAGCGGTTATGGAAAATATGGAAAACCTTTTATCCAATGCATTTGATGACATTTCTGAAATCAATACAATTGATGGCGTCAGATTAACTTTCAATGATGGAAGTTGGGTTTTAGTCAGACCTTCAGGTACTGAAGATTATGTCAGAATAACTTTAGAAGCTAAAACACAAGAAAAAGCTGAGAAAATCAGAGATACCTGTACTAAAATTATCAAAGAGAATATTTAATTATTCTCTACACTTTCTTTTTTTATAAAACGAATATTAGTTTTAATAAATACGAATAAATTTTTTAAAATTTTAAATTCAAAAAAGATTTTGTGAAAAATTGAAATAATAAAAATAGTAAAAAATAGTAAAAA
>JADLKP010000149.1 GCA_016838945.1 Methanobrevibacter sp. | reverse complement strand
TATTTATACTTATGATAAATAATTTTTAATTAATCAATAATTTGTGGGGTTTACTCGTGAAATTTATAGATGATGCAATTAAAGGATCAGAAGAAACCATTGAAAATTCTGCTCCTAAAAAATCAAATGATGCTTTAGATGAAGAATTATTAAAAATCATTGAAGGCAGCCGTGCTAACATTATTGTAGTTGGTACTGGTGGTGCAGGAAACAATACCATTTCAAGATTAAATGAAATCGGTATTGAAGGTGCAAAAACTATTACTGTAAATACTGATGCTCAAGATTTATTCTACAGTACTGCTGATAAAAAATTACTTTTAGGCAGACAAACCTGTGGCGGTCTCGGTGCTGGTGGAGAACCTACCGTCGGTGAAGAATCTGCTGAAGAAAGTGAAGAAGACATTAGAGTAGAATTGGAAGGCGCTGACATGGTATTTGTTACTTGTGGTCTTGGTGGAGGAACCGGTACCGGTTCTGCACCTGTAATTTCCAAAGTAGCTAAAAAAGCTGGCGCTTTAACTGTTGCTGTAGCAACTATGCCTTTCTCTGCTGAAGGGGTCAAAAGAAGAGAAAATGCAGAAGTCGGTTTAGCAAAACTTCAAGAAAATGCAGATACTGTAATTGTCATTCCAAATGATAAATTGTTGGAAGTTGCTCCTAACCTTCCTTTAAACAAAGCTTTCATGGCTTCAGATGAAATCTTAGGAAGAGCTGTTAAAGGAATCACTGAACTCATTACCAAACCTGGACTCATCAGTTTGGACTTTGCTGATATCAGTTCCATCATGAAAGGTTCCGGTATGGCAATGATTGGTATGGGAGAATCAGAATCTGGCGACAGAGCAATCGAATCTGTACATGAAGCATTAAGCAGCCCATTATTGGACATTGACATTTCCAATGCTAAAGGCGCTTTAATTAACATTTCAGGTAGTTCCGACTTAACCTTGAACGAAGCTGAAAAGATTGTGCAAATTGTCGGTGACAGATTAGATCCAGAAGCAAACATCATTTGGGGAGCTCAAATTGATGAAGAATTACATAACATGATTAGAACAACCATTGTTGTTTCTGGCGTAAAATCTCAATATACCATTGAACCTCAAAATGATGAATTCGAAGAAATCGAATTCGATGAAGATTTTGAAGGAACTGTTTTAGGAGAATCTGAAGAAGCTCCAGCAGATCCTTTAGATGAATTCTTAGATGGTATCTTTTAAACCAGCTTTTCCGTTGCCTTCGGCAACGCAAAACCTGGACCAAAACTTTTTCCAAACTTTTTGAAAAAGTTTGATCAAAATATTTTCACTAGTTGTGAGTGTTTACTCCTAACTAGTTTCTATTTTTAATTTTTTTTACAGTTTTTATTTTCACATTTTTCACAAATCCTATTTTTAAAATTTTGAAAAATTTTTATGATTTATGCAAAACTTTATAAATGTAGTTAAATAAAACATATAATATTATTATAAATTAAGATTAAAATTTTTATCAATTTAACTTTTATATATGTAGGGATTTTCAATGAATATTAAAGAAACTACAACTGATTTCATAAAACAAAGTAAAAGAGTATTGAAAGTAGCTAGAAAACCAGATCGTGAAGAATTTTTTGATTTTTCCAAAGTTACTGCATTAGGTATTGCTATCATTGGAGTAATTGGTTTTATAATTGTTTTAATTGGTCAATTATTAGGTTTATAAGCCTAATAAAGGCTTATTCTTATTATTTTAATTCAAATAAAATATCTTATTTTTGAATATTCCAGCTATTTTTAATTATTTTCTAAATAACTTCGGTTATTATTTTTCCAATATTTTTCATTTTTTAAAATCCGAAAATTTGAAACATTTATATATAAGATATTACATATACATTTTTATTATATGAATCTAATTTTATTTATTTTACTTTAACATTCATATTTTCTTAAATTTAAATCGTAGATTTTAGTCTATAAATTATTTAAATTTGTTCTTTTCAAATTTGAATATGCTGCTGTTTTGTATTTTTACAAAAATAGATTAGAATTGAAAGAAAGTGCTTCTATATGGATATTTAAATTAAGGAAAATAATTAAAGTTTATTTATATAACTATAACATTAATTTAATCTATAAATTTATTGATAATTGATAAATTTAATTATATAGGTGAATTTAAATGGAAGATAATCAAAATTCCATATTTGCTCTAAAAACATCAGCAGGTCAAGAAAGAAATGTTGCAAGACTTTTAGCGATGAAGGCGGACAAGCCTGGAGTAGATATTAAATCAATCGTTGTGCCAGAATCATTAAAAGGTTATATTATTGTTGAATCTGCAACTAACCTTGATATGAAGAACCCTGATATGAAGGTTCGTCATTTAAGAGGTATTGTAGGTGCAAACAAGGATGGAACTATTGATAAGAGTAGTCAAATAACCTTGGAAGAAGTTAAGAAATTCTTAAAGCCACAACCAATTATCTCCTCTATTCAGAAAGGAAGTATTGTGGAACTTGTTTCCGGTCCTTTCAAAGGCGAAAAATCAAAAGTTGTCCGTTTAGATGAATCTCGTGAAGAAGTAGTTCTCGAGTTAATTGAAGCAGCAGTTCCGATACCTGTTACTGTTAAAGCTGATCAAATTAGAATTATTAAAAAGGAGGCTGACTAATGGCTAAAGATACAGTTGAAGTTCTTCTCGAAGGTGGAACAGCTACTCCTGGACCACCATTAGGCCCTGCAATTGGACCTTTCGGTGTTAATATGATGCAAGTAGTTGACGAGATCAATAAAAAAAGTGCTGATTTCGCTGGTATGAAGGTACCTGTAATTATTACTATTGACAGTGATACCAAAGAATTTGAAATCGAAATTGGTACCCCTCCAACAACTGCACTTATTATGGATGAACTTAGCATTGAAAAAGGTGCTCATGAACCTGGTGCTGAAGTTGCAGCTGATTTATCAGTAGAACAAGCTTTTAAAATTGCAAGAATGAAATTCGATTCATTACTCGCAAATGATTACAAAGCAGCAACCAAAGAAGTTATGGGTACTTGCGTGAGTATGGGCATTACCGTTGACGGTAAAGATCCAAGAGATGCTCAAAAAGCAGTTTCTGCTGGAGAGTACGATGATATCTTTGACAGCTTCGAAGAATAGATTCGAAATCTGTTAATAGGAATATCATTTTCAAAAGTACTTACGATACTTAAAATTTATAACAAACTAATTTATGCTTAATGTATTGTCTGTTTAAGTGATTAATTTGCATGATTGAATTATTTTAATTTTGATTGATTATCCTTAATCATAGCTTATTATTAATTTAATGTCAACAGCTTATTATGATAAATAGATAATATTTATTCACTTAATGTAAATGATGTTATGATTGTACTGTTTTACTTGTTCTAGAACAGTATGATTGTGATTGATATATTGAAAGGAATCTAAAATTGATAAATGCTTTTTAAAGATTTTATTTAATTTGAAGATTTCTCGTAAAAAAAATATCCAATGAACAAAGTTCATGGAGGATTTATATGACACAAGAGATTATTGATGCGGTGAAGGAGGCAAAAGAACAAGCTAAGCCGAGAAACTTCACTCAATCCATTGATGTTATCATAAACATTAAGGATTTAGATGTCAGAAAACCAGAAAACAGATTTAGCGAAGAAGTAGCTCTTCCTAACGGCCGTGGCAAAGACATTAAAATCGGAGTCATTGCTGATGGTGAATTAGCTCTTGCTGCTAAAAATGCTGGTGTAGATGTCGTGATCTCCAAAGAAGATTTACAAGAATTCGGTAAAGACATTAAGGCTGCTAAAAAAGTGGTCAATTCTGTCGATTCATTTATCGCACAAGCTGATATGATGCCACTTGTAGGTAGATTCTTAGGTCGTATCTTAGGACCTCGTAATAAGATGCCTAAACCTGTGCCTGCTAGCGCAAGAATCGAACCATTACTCGAAAGAGTACAATCTACCATTAAAGTAGGTGTAAAACAACAGCCTTCTATTCAAATCTTAGTTGGAACTCAAGACATGGACGACGAGAAGTTAGCTGAAAATATTGAAGCTGTTCTTGCAGTATTAGACCGCAATTTAGAAAAAGGAAGAAACCAAATAAAATCCATGTATATTAAAGCGACAATGGGTTCAGTAGTGAGGGTGATTTAAGATGGCTCACGTTGCTGAATGGAAAAAAGAAGAAGTTAATGAACTTAAAGGCTTAATTGATTCTGCAGAAGTTGTAGGTATTGTTAACTTATTAAACATTCCTGCTAGACAATTGCAAGAAATGAGAAAAACTCTCGCAGGAAAAGCAACTATCAGATTATCTAAAATTAACCTTATGAAATTAGCTTTAGAAGATTGTGATAATGAGAAAGCTAACATTACTGAGCTTTCAGATTATATGGAAGGTCAACCTGCACTTGTTTGTACCGACATGAATCCTTTCAGATTGTATAAAATATTAGAAGACAGTAAAACTTCTGCTCCTGCGAAAGCTGGCGCAACTGCTCCTGCTGATATTGTTATACCTGCTGGAGATACTGGTTTCCCACCAGGTCCGTTCCTCGGTGACTTACAACAAATAGGTGTACCTGCAAAAATCGACAAAGGAAAAATTGTAGTTTCTAAAGATACTGTAGTAGTCGAAGCTGGTGAAGAAGTTTCCAAACAAGTAGCTTCTGCTTTAACAAGAATGGATATCAAACCTATGGAAGTAGGTATGGATCTTAAAGCTGTATACGAAGATGGATCTATCTTCAAAGCAGATGTATTAGCTATTGATGAAGAGGAAACACTTGCAGATATTCAAGCTGCATTTACTAAAGCATTCAACTTATCTGTATTTACTGCTTTCCCAACTAGTGAAACTATTTCAACTATTATCAGTACTGCTCATACTAAAGCATACAATGTTGCTATTGAAGGAGCTTTCCTTACTGACAAGACTTCTGACATGTTAATTGCACTCGCAAACGCTAAGATGTTAGCATTGGCTGGTGAATTATCTTCTGATGCAATCGATGACGAAATTGCTAATAAATTAGCAAATGTTGCTGTTGCTGCAGCTCCTGTCGTTGAAGAAGCTGAAGAGGAAGAAGAAGTTGAAGAAGAGGAAGAAGAAGATAAGAGTGAAGAAACTGCAGCACTTGGATTAGGTGCTTTGTTCGGTTAGATAAAATTTAAAATTTATACTTTTTAATTGTTTAATTAGTGTTTTTTAAACACAATGGGTTCAATATAAAAAAATGATATGTATTGAATTTTTTAAAAGAAAATAAATTATTATAACAAAAAACGGTGATAACATGGAATATATATATGCGGCAATGATTTTGCACACCACAGAACAAGATATTAATGAAGAAAATGTAACTAAAATCTTAGAAGCAGCTGGCGCTAACGTAGATGACTCTAGAGTTAAAGCTTTAATCGCAGCATTAGAAGATGTTGATATTGAAGAAGCTATGGAAACTACTGCTATGGCAGCAGCTCCTGCAGCAGCAGCTCCTGTAGCTGAAGCAGCAGCAGAAGAAGAGGAAGAAGAAGAGGAAGAAGAAGAAGACGAAGAACAAGCAGCTGCAGCAGCAACCGCTGGTTTAGGTGCTTTATTCGGATAGATTCTTTCTATCCTTTATTTTCTTTTTTTTAAACATTTTTTTAATGTTTGTATTTTTTCAAACTTTTTTTTTTAGTTGATCGTATTTTTTTCTTTTTTAGGATAACTTATTTTTTGAGTCTTTTTTTTAGTTGATCGTA
>JADLKP010000148.1 GCA_016838945.1 Methanobrevibacter sp. | reverse complement strand
AAAATTATTAAAAAAATTATTATAAAAATTATTAAAAAAATTATTATAAAAATTATTATAAAAATTATTATAAAAATTTTTATAAAAACTATTATAAAAATTCAAATTATAAAAATTAAATTAAATTTTCTAAAAACTCATTTTCAAAATCCAAATATTCATTCAACAAATTTTTGAACTTATTGTTTTCATCACTTTCAACAAGATCCAATGAAAGTATGTTTTTCAAGTTGTTGATATTGGTTTGAATTGGAACATTATATTGGTTCAATACCATACCTGGCAAGTGACCCCTATTTTCACCTATCCATTGGATGAAAATATTTTTTGAATGAATTAATTTTTCATCATGGAGCAGATTTTCAATATTCCCAAGTTCATCATCACCGAAATTGTCATTAAATGGATTATTTAAATTAGTAGATATATACTCACTTATACCAAAACCAAGTATTTCACCATACTTTTCATTAAATTGATTAGCCAGTTCATTATTTAGATACTTAGCAATACAATGATTAATTTTATCACGACTAACTCGAATATTATCATTTGATTCAACAAACTCTTCTTGAGACACTTTTTCTACTTCAATTTTTTCATCATTTTCCATATTTTTATTTTCCACCTTAACATATTCCCCTACTAAAAATTCAAAATTGCAATTTTTACAAAATTGATCATCCCCCTCTCTTGGGGTTCCACACATTGGACAATACTTAAAATTTGACATCATTGTATCAACTCAAGAATTATTTTAATAGATAAGAATTATTTTAATAGATAAGAATTAATTAGTTTCAATAGATAAAAATAATTTTATACAATAAGAATTAATTAGTTTCATAGATAAAAATAATTTTTTTATATAAAATTAAATAGTTTCAACAAATATGAATTCTTCCAACCATATAAAATTAATTTAAAGATCTACTTCTTATATATTCCTCTCTCTTTTCATGAGCTTCCTCTTCAGTGGGGAATAATCCCAAATGTTTGCCATCAACCTCAGCACTCCACATGAATAATCCATCTTCATAGAAAATTCCATCATATTTTGATGATTTTTTCTTGGATATTGCAGATTTGGACTTCTTGAACTTCTTGGTTTTATTCTTGCCTACTCTTTCTCCCTTATTGACTTTAACCTTCTTAGTGGCCTTTTCTGATGAAACCTTATTTCCATCCTTGACTTTTACCTTGCTTTTATTTTCATTTTTAAACTCTTTAGCATAATCTAACTTATTGGATTTCTTAGATTGGGCTGATTTGGATTTGATTGATTTAGTAGATTTGACAGATTTATTGGCCATTTCATCTTTTATGGAAGATTTTGAATCAATAGTCTTGATCTTTTTAGACTTTTTGTCTTTTGACTTTTCTTTTGCCTTTGCTCTTAACCTGTCTCTTTCCTTTAAGGTGATTGTTTTGAAACCGCCATTTACCTTAACATCCACTAATCCATTCTCTTTGAGGTAATCCTTTCTTGCCTTGATTGCATCATTTTCTGTTGCATGATAAGATATTATCTGACCCTTAACACTTACAGACCATAATTTCTGTATTTGGCTAAATGAAATTCCCCTTGCCTTGGAATAGGCGCCTTTGACCTTTTTAGGAGTAGGCAATGAACTTATATAAATTTCTCTTGCTTCATATGCCTCTTTGGAAGATTGGTATAATCCCAATTCCTTTCCTCCGTGCTCTGCTTTCCACATGAAGAGATTGTCATCATATGAAATTCCCAAGCATTGGGAATATGGAACACCAGGATCTCGGATCTTGATTTCCTTATTATTCACTCCATAAACCAAATTCTCATCCTTTTCTTCAACCTGCTTTGGAATGTAGAGTTCATTTAGGATTTGAATGATTTCATTGTTGGGACTTGATTGCCTTAGCCTTTTAAATTCATCACCATCATTGATTGCTGATTTGAGTCTGATTAAAAAGTCTGCATCCTGTGTTCTTCTGCTGATTTTATATTTTGGCCTGATAAAGTCCTTATCGCCAGAATAATTTACATAGAACCAGACACAAATATTGAATATTATCCTATGGGCTTCACTTGCAGCTTCAAGTTCACCGCTTACATCTGCAGATGCATTCTTATCTAAAAATGGATTTGCATTAGTTTGATTATTATGATTATTCTGTTTATTATGATTATTCTGTTTATTATTATTCTGGTTATTCGCTTGTGAACTTGAAGATGAATTAAGTTTCTTCACTTCATTGAATCCTGTTTTATAATCTCTTAAACCACCATTCTGTACATATGACCTTGCCATTTGTGGAGAAGATGCAAATCCTCCAGCACCATCACCACCTATCGTATTGTGATAAACATCATTTCTTAATCTGCGAAGCCTTGAAAAGTCATTTTTAATGTTGTTCGGCAAAATATTCGCATTGTTCAACTTTTCAATTCTTTTGTATTGGCTATTTTCATCTTCCTTTATGCCTTCAAAAGCAAAAATTGCCTTAGTGACCTTTTCAGCTATTCTTCCAGCAATCAGAATAGCTTCGACTCCATCCCCTTCAATTAGATTCTTGTCCATCCTTGCACAGTCAAGATAAATATCCCTAAATTGATTTTCCAAGAAACTAAAACAAAATTCACTCATTTTAACATCCCATTAATAAAAATGATGGAATCATATTTGTTTTAAAATGACCCATCTTAAAATTAACCTTTTATAATTTCTATAAATTCTTTTATTTCTTAATATTTCTCAATATTTCTTAATTTTCATTAAAATTGATTCAATACCCTAAAATATCCTTCAATACTTCTGATGCAGGATCCATACCTTGTGCACCAATCAATAAGACCACATCATCTTTAGTTGCAGTTTCCATAATATATCCTAAAGCATCGTATAATTTTTCAAAATGATTATATCTTATGCGTTCCTTATCCAAATTAGAAAAGAATATGTCCTTTTCAAAGTCTTCAACATGATTCAAATGATCCACCAAATCAACACTTGATGATAGGCTTAGATAGATTTCCCTCTTCTTGGCCACTGAATCATTTTCAATTGAATCATCGTTTCTATGACGCAATTCCTTGATAACTTCAGCTAAAGCCTCTGAATTGAGGCCATTCAATGTCTCTCCACGGGAACCTCTGATTGCACAGGCAATATGCAAGTCGCCCTTTTCCAGCTGTTCCGCCAAGTCATATGTTGCTCTGACAGTGTTCTTTATCCCATCAGGATTGTGTGCAAAGTCATCTATGACTATAGGCTCATCGTAAAGCCTAGTGAATCTTCTGCTGAGAGGCATATATGTTTTCACTCCATCTTTAATGTCTTCAATAGGAATGCCCAAAGAAATGCAAGCTGATATGGCAGACAAAATGTTGCGGATAAAATGATTTCCAGTAAATGGAAGCTCTTCAAATGTCAAAATAGCTTCTCCACTAAACATTATTACCTTCTCTTCACTGTCAAAGTATACTTTCCTATTGCTTTCTGCATCATAATCCACAATGTTTTGCTTATCCATTGAAGTGAAGAAAGTCTCCACACCACCATTTACAAACTCTTTCATGGCAAGGACATTTTCATCATCAAAGTTAAGTACGACTCCTCCCTTGTTGGTAGCCTTCACTACACCTGAGGTTTCCTCAAATACCTCTTCGATTGAGTTTACAAGCCCAATGTGGTCCATTGCAACATTAGTGACGACACCTACATCAGGGTTGATTGCTGAAGACATTATCAATGCATGGCCCTCCATCAAATCGGTTCCCCAGCCTTGAACCTCTGAAACTTCAATGACCAAATAGTCAAAGACTTCCTTGTTTGGAATGTCACATATGAAGTTGAATAATCTTGCATCCACCCCTTGACTTGCCAAAACCTCTTCAGATATTAGTTTGGCAACCATAGGGTCAATCAATGTATTGAATTCAGATTTGGCATCAGTATTAGTGAAGACATTGTATCCTGCATGGGATAATATATGATAAATCAAATGGGAACTAGTTGATTTACCGTTGGTTCCACTTATAACAACTCTTTTGGAATTTGGGACCAAATTATCTATTGTCCATTTTATTGCAAATGCATTAGCAAACTCAATTCTATCAACTACGATAACAGGAAAGTTAAGCTTTTCAGCCATTTCCAATGCATCTTCCTTAGGAGTCAAGGTTATGAGACATGCAACATTTTTTCTGTTTGCTATTTCAACACCTTTGCCATTGATCCAATGTCTGATTACAATATCTCCCTCTTGGGCCTCATTTAAAGTTTCAAAGATTCCAGTAAATCCATTTGAAGCCTTATAATCATTAGACCCATAGATTTTGCCGCCAATTGAATCTGCAAGTTGACTGATAGAAAAAGTATTTAAAGAAGATACGGAATCTGCTAATTCATTTAAAAAATATGTTTTTGACATTTTAATCCCCTTTAAGATTGATAGTAGATAAATAAAATAAAAATAAAAATTAAATAAGATTTTAAAATAGCTTTAAAATAGTTTTAAATAGTTTAAACCTATTAAAACTATGAAAATATGTATAATTTTGCTAAAATACCAATTACACATACTGCTACTGTGAGTAGCCAATAAGATAAAACAATTTTAACTTCAGAAATACCCTTGTAATTCAAGGTATGATGCAAAGGCTCTACAGGTAATGTGATTATATGAGCTCTGTGCATTAAGCTGATGACAGTGGATACGATCGGTACAGCCAAAGCAAGTACACCATAGTAAGGTATATCTGTCAAAAGAACTGCTGCTGCATAACCTGTACCTAAGACGAATGAACCTGTATCACCCATAAATATTGAAGCGGGATACTTGTTGAACACTAAGAAACCAAGACACATTGTACCTAATAATCCGAAGGGATAGACTGTTGAGGTGTTTCCAAACATAACTCCATATAGACAGCAGAATGCTGATGCAATAGCGATAATTCCTGCAGCTAAACCATCCATTCCATCAATAAGGTTCACTGCATTGATTGAACCCAATACACCAATCATCAAAACAGGATAAGCCAAAAGGCCTAATTCGAATCCGCCTAAAGTGGTTATAACTCCTGTAAATGCCAAGAATAAACCTGGAATCAATTGTACAATGATCTTTACTTCTTCACTTGGCTCGTATTTGATAGGGATTTCAGCAACAAGCTCCAATTTGCCCTCTTCAACTAAAGGACCTACTTGCTCTTTTGCCTTATCTGTTGTAATTCTTGCCTCTTCACCTACACCTAAATCGAGCAATCCAATAGGAACAACGGAATCACTTATGTTTTTGACTACCTTTTGATACTCCTTAACTCTAAGGCCTAAGAGGTCGTCAATTAATCCCATTACTCCACCAGTGAGCATGATAAATGAAATTATCAAAATATCTTCATTTCTAAAGTATAGGGACAGAATAAGTAAAACTGTAAATAAGAAAGCGATTCCCCCCATTGTTGGAGTTCCTGCCTTATGTCTATGTTCACTAACGATAGGATTGTCAGTTAAATCTGCATCCCTTAATGCTTTCCTTACAAACCATGTAAAAATTACTGTAGCAAAGAAAGTGATAAAAAATTTCAATAAGATATTATCCAATGCCATACTCATCACACTTGATTCAAAAAATTTATCCAATTTAAAAATAATCAGAAAAATTTAAAATTTCTAAAAAAATTTCTAAAATCTATTCTTTTATTATATATTTTTATAGTCATTATAATATTTAAATTTTTATTTATATATAAAAAAATGATATTACAATGATATTATCAT
>JADLKP010000147.1 GCA_016838945.1 Methanobrevibacter sp. | reverse complement strand
TTTTGCTTTTTTTAATATTTTTATTTCTATATTCTTACTATTACAACATTTTTTAATATTTTTATTTCTATATTTTTAATATTACAACATTTTTTAATTTTTTTCTAATTTTTTTAACTATTTATTCTTTATTTTACTTGTTTTTATTTTAAAAGAACATAAAGTGTTTTTCATTGGATTCATCAGTAAAATTCCAATTATCTATGAAATCAACCATTTCTCTGTCATGTTCTAATGTGACATTATTGGCATCTTCAGTATATGCTTCATAGATAACAGCACTTACATTACCATCATTTAAAGGTTCTGTCACATATGCAGGGCTGGTTGGGTCTGGAGGCACATAATATGTCATCCATTCAAAGCTATCGCATATCCCATGAGCAATCTGATTGGATAATGTATTATTCTCTCTTGGAGTGAACATAAACCTTGAAACTCCCCAATGTCCGTTACTATAATGAACGTCAACAGCTAAAGTAAAGTTATTCTTGATCATATCAGGAACTGCAAATTCTTGAGCTAATTTTTGCCCATTCATTCTGCTTGCTGTGAAATCTGTTGAATCGGAACTTACATTGATTTTGTATAAGTAGTAACTGCAGTTTAAACCGCCTACTTTTTCTTTTAATGCCTGTTCCATAAGTTGATGAGCACCTTTTTCTCTTGGATGCACCCCTAAGATATATGCTATTTTAACATCAGAGTCTGTATTGCCATATGGCCCTTCCTTATACACAGTTCCTATTGAATTATTTCCGATTAACATACTTGGAGCAGTTATCTCCTGACTTCCATTATCATTTGAATTTAATGCACTGGCTACAAATAGTATAGCCAATATTATGACTAAAATTCCTATAAGATTCCTAGCCATTTTAGGGTTTTTCTTCATTTCTCTAAAAATAAAGGAAAGTCCTTGAGCTATGAGTGATAATAATGAAAGTAGTATTGCAGCTATTGCTGATAATATTGCAAATAGCAGTGATTGATAATCTATGCCATTTCCTCTATTTGCCCTAGTATTCCTTCTATTATTTCTTTGAAATGATGAATTATTCCCTCTCCTATATAGTGAACCTTTATTTGTGTTCTGTCTGTGTAATGAAGGTTTTTTATTATTTGCCATTGATGCACCCTGTTTATTTTCGTTATTAATTTTTTTGTTTGTTCATTTTCTTAAATGTATTTATTATTTTTCAGTAGGATTTTCTATTTTTTATATTTCATTGCTTCTTTTTTGTTCACTAAAATTTATATCTTATTTTTTACATATTACATAATATGGTGAAAAAAATTGTATGGTCATTGGCATCTGTATGTTTTGCAATGTCCACATTGTTAAGTTTAGTTGGGCTTATTTCTGTTATACAGGTTTACTTTAACGTTTCAATTTATTACGCTAGCTTGTATGCCAGCATATTTGCAGGAACATTAGGTGTTTCAAGCTTATTTTTACCAGCTATTTTTTCACATTTTGAGAAAAAGAAACTCATACTGTCGGTTTTATTGATTACGGCAGCATGTAATCTTCTTGACATGTTTATAACTGATTACTACATTGCGCTGATTTTTAGGATTATCCCTGCATTTTTCTATCCTGTAGCGGTTAGTTCAGCTTTAACCATTGTTGGAAAAATCAGTCCTAATGATACAAATAAGGTTGTTTTAGGCATTTCCGCTGGAAGTATTTTAGGCCTTTCAATCACTTCATATTTGGGTTTGAGTCATGGATACCAAAGTGCAATGATGTGGTATTGCGCAATAAATGTTCTAGCATTTATCTTAACTTATATATTTGTTCCTAATTTTGAAGGAAATAAGGAGCCAATTGCTTTGCAAGTCAGTCATGCAAAATCCAAATTGTTTTTATTTTCAATACTCTATGTTTTCTGTATGATTGTGGGGATAAGCATTACCTATAACTACATTCCAACTTACTTGGCTGAACTGACTAAGATGAATGCAGAATTCCTATTTGTCACTTTGCTTTTGATGGGATTGGTTTCCATTGTTGGAACAACTTTGTCAGGGTATTGCCTTCAAAAAAATGCAAATTGGACAGTTCTATTTTATCCTATTGGATTTGCTACAATAATGTTCATATTGGGGACATTTGTTCGAATTCCATTTATGGAATTTTGCATTTTAATGATCTTTTCAGTATTTGATGGGTCTGCATATACCGTTTCACAATATTGGGTTACATCATCAGTCAGGAAATCTCCGGAGTTTGCAAATGGTATTTTCCTGTTGATGTGCAATATGTCCATATTTATTGGAACAATGATTGGAGGTATGATTATAGATGTTATAGATATGACCTACATTTTCTTCGGATCTATAATTATGATGGTTTTAGCTATTCCATTTGTTCTTGTTAGGATTAAAAAGTACCCTAATATTGAATAAGCATTTATTTTTTATTTTTATGTGCCATATATTTCATTTCATAATTTTATTAGGAATTCAACTAGGGTTTAGTAAGGTGGTTAAATGGTTGTATTAAACAAATCTTTAAAGTTTGATTCAAATTCTAATTTTCAAATAATTGATATTACTATGGATATTGTAGCTATTTTAAATGAACTCAATAAAGATGATGAAAATCAAATTAATAATGGTATTGTCAATATATTTACAAAGCATTCTACAAGTGCCATATCTGTAAATGAAAATGAAAAAGGACTTTTAAGAGATTTTGAAAAGGTTTTGAAAGATTTAGTCAAAGAAAAAGATAATTATGAATGATTTCATAGATAATAATGCAGCATCCCACATAAGGGCATTCCTGCTCGGCTCCTCTGAAACCATTCCTATAGTTGATGGAAGATTAAATCTTGGAACTTGGCAATCAATATTCTTCATTGAATTGGATGGTCCAAGAAGAAATAGGACAATTGATTTAACTTTTATAGGAGAATAAATATTGTATTAATTTATTTTTAATTTATTATTTGGAGACTCATAATGGAATTATTGAATAATCTTGATAAAGTCCACACTACTGAAATGGGTGTGGATAGAATAAAAAGAAACATCGATGTAGATGTTGAAGACATTGTAAAATACTGCATAGATAAAATAAAACAGGATAATGCAGTTATTGAAAGAAAGGGTAAAAATTATTATGTAACTGTTGATGGCGTTATAATAACTGTAAATGCATCCAGCTATACAATTATAACAGCTCATAAAGAGGAAAATTAGTTTTTAATGATTTTTAAGTCCTATTTTACCATATTGGACAATTTTAAAAAGTAAAATAATAAAAAAGTAAAATAATAAAAAAGTAAATTAAAAAAATTAAAATAATAAAAAGTAAAATAATAAAAAAGGAAAAAAGAAAAAAGAAATTGAATTAAATAAATTCAATCTCAAAAGCAATGACTGGATACTCCAATTCAAAGTTTCTGATAACTTCAGGCGCAATTTCTCCAAAGAATCCAGTTATCTTGCCATTTTTAGATTCGCCGCTGATATTCGCCACTCTACCAGGAATAAAGCTGGTGTTTGTTGAATCGGATATTTCCATGCTGTAGCCTAAATTGGAAACAACACTTGCAACAGTTGATTTTATTTCAGTGAAGTTAGCAGAGCTGTGACAAATCATGCCTGCTAATTTTTTAACTTGTTTGGTCTTATTGGATGATTCGCTGTCCATGTATAGGACATCACCGATTTCAAAGATCTTTTGTGGAAGGTCTTCATGCTTGTTGTCTTCAAGGAACTCCATTAGGCTATTGAGCAAACTTGTTCTAATCATAGTTCCGCTAATTGTAATTGGTTTGGAAACTTGAACATGGTCAATCTCTTCCTGATTCATCTTTTTATATTGGCTTTCCTCACTGGTCAGCATCAAGCTCATTACTTCTTGGAAACCAAGGCCTATCATCACTTCTCTAATGGTTTTTTCACCTTTAAACCAATTGTCTTCATTTGCTACAGTAACTATGTCAGGTAATTTTGCTTCAACTGCATTGATATGATATTGGATGGTAATGTTTTCAACAATATCCACTTCGTGCAGGATGTCCACTCTGTAAGGTGGGATGAAGACTTCCAATTCGTTATCATTTAAGATGTTTGCATCAAATCTTGCCTTTTCAAGCAATCCTTTAATGTCTTCTGCAGTTAAGTCGGTTCCGCCAATGAGTTCATTGGTCAAATCAACATGAACATTTCTTACCTTTGGAGTGAAATCAGGACAGACAATGGTTTCATCATCGTAAATGACTTCCATGGATTTAACTTTTCCTCCAACTTCAGCAAAGGAAGCGCAGATGATGTTCAATGATTGTTCAACTGCTCTTTCATCTGTTCCAGTCACATCCACAATAATGTTTGCAGTATCTTCCTTAAGCTTGGTCAATTCTCCGTTGATGATTGGAGGCATGGATAATACTTGTTCATCCTTATCGATGATAAGAGGATATTTGTCAAACTTATCAATCAAATGAGCATATTTCTCTCCAGTCTTATGGTTTTTCAAAATTTCTTCTGGAGTCATTTCCTCATCAGTTTCAAGAGGAACAAAAGCAGGTTCGTCTTTTGGTGTTGCTATGTATTTGAATGGTCCGTTTACAACATCCCCATTGTGCACACCAATAGCCACTTTCTTACGGTCTCTTCCAATTACCCAATGCAAGTTTTCTTGGAAATCCATAATGTATTTGATCTTGTCACCTGTGAAATCCACTCCTTCGATTTTTGCAAATCTGATGTAAGGACGAATTTCAGCAACATCTCCACTTACATAAACCTTTTCGCCAGATGGTTCAATTTCATATTTTGGAAGTCCGGTTTCCATTCCTAAAAATCCTTTAAAGGATCTTGCCACACCTTCGACAGATAAGTTGTCTGGACGATTAGGGAAGAATTCCACTTTGATTTCCTCATCATCATAATCTTCAATATCACTTGCCATCATAGGTAATGTATTGATAAGTTCATCTTTTTCCATATCAATACCTAAATCTTTTAAATCTTGATATTTAAATGTAATTACAGGCATTTATAATCTCCTAATACAGTTCGATAATTATATAAGTTTTATTTTTAATTTTCAATATTAATTTTAATTTTCAATATTAATTTTAATTTTCAATATTAATTTTTAATTTATTTTTTTTTTAATTTCAATTTTTCAATAATTCATCAAATAATCTAAGTCATTAAATTATTAAAAAATAAGTAAAATATTCTTTAAAATCCGAATATGATTATAAAGAATACTGATTCACATACAAAGTGCAATGCTCTATGTGGTAACCATGGCATATGTCTTATGACAATGGAATGGCTTACATCCAATAGGAAATGTATTAAAGCTGCTAAGAATCCCACTTTAAATGAAAAGAATACACATGATATGAAAATAAAGTGGAAACATGCTTCTAAAGTTTCATGAACAATCCAGGTTTCCAATACGGAATCTAATGCGCTTGAAAGGATGCCTCCAAATATTATGTAGAAGTCTCTTACATAGTCCCAAACTAATCTGCTATGAACTTCATCACTTACAGCAAGTGCAATAGCTACATAAAACCATAATAAATGCATTATATCACCTCGTATTTAG
Organism: Methanobrevibacter sp.; assembly: GCA_016838945.1. Taxonomy (GTDB): domain Archaea; phylum Methanobacteriota; class Methanobacteria; order Methanobacteriales; family Methanobacteriaceae; genus Methanobrevibacter. The sequence goes on along the minus strand of JADLKP010000147.1, from coordinate 235 downwards.
TTATCAATTTATAAAGTTAATTTCAGTAAATAATATTTATTATACTATGTTTCTTTATGTATATTATTCATTATAAAACTATTGTTTAAAGAAAAAAATTTCTAAGTTTATAACAAATTTTATTAAATGATTCAAGTAAAGACCTTGATGTTTTTTTTTCATTTTGTTTTTTTATGCTGTTTTTGTTATATTTTATTTCATTTTTTAGGATTTTCTTATATTTTACATAATATTT
>JADLKP010000146.1 GCA_016838945.1 Methanobrevibacter sp. | reverse complement strand
GGTTTTTTTCTTAATTTGATTTTTTCGTCATGATTATGCAAATAAAAATCATAAACATATCCAAAAAATATAAACCTTTTTATAAGATTATACATAAAAGTATAAATAATATAAAATATTTATAATAATTATCTTTATTAAGATATTAATTTAAGATAGAATTATAAAATTTTATTTAAAAAGTATAAAAATCAAGTTTTAAGATAATAAAAATTATGAGACTTATTATTAGAATTATGGAGGAATATGATTGCTTTTATTAATTAGTCCTATAAATCATGATGAAGCTGTTGAATCCATTGAAGGTGGGGCAGACATAGTAGATGTTAAAAATCCTAAAGAAGGGTCCCTTGGCGCTAATTTCCCTTGGGTTATTAAAGATATTAGAGAACTCACCCCTCGCGACATGCTTGTCAGTGCAACTTTAGGAGATGTTCCATACAAACCTGGAACTGTTTCTTTAGCTGCTATGGGTGCTTTGGTTTCTGGTGCAGACTACATTAAAGTAGGATTATACGGTCCAAGTAACTATGAAGAAGCTTTAGAAGTAATGGAAAATGTAGTAAAAACTGTAAAAGATACAGATCCTAATGCTATTGTCGTTGCTTCAGGTTATGCTGATGCCCATAGAGTTGGAGCTGTAAGTCCATGGGATATTCCTAAAGTAGCAAGAGATGCTGGAGCAGATTTAGCTATGTTAGACACTGCTGTTAAAGATGGACACACATTATTTGATTATTTGGATATTGATGATTGTAAAAAATTCACAGAAGAAGCTCACAGTTATGGTTTAAAGGTTGCTTTAGCAGGTTCTGTTAAAAAAGATCAATTAAAACCATTATATGACATCGGTTGTGATGTTGTTGGTGTTAGAGGCGCTGCTTGTGTAGGTGGGGACAGAAATACAGGACACATTGACCGTACTGCTGTGGCTGAACTAAAAGAATTGGTAAAATCATTTGAAGAATAATTTCAAATATTTTTAAATTGATGCTTAATAATTATCTTAATTTTTTAAATTAGGATAATTTTTTTTAAATCATTTTAATCATTTTAATCATTTTATGTTTTTTAGAAGTTTTAAGGAGGAGAAACATGCAATTTTCAGATAAGATTTATAATGCAAAACCTGGTTACACTTATGATGATTTTTTATTAGTTCCTAATGCTTCATGGATAGAAGCTAAAGATGTGGAGACTAAAGTAAACTTAACCAAAGACATCCAATTAAACATACCTATTATGAGTGCTGCAATGGACACAGTAACTGAAGCTAATTTGGCTATTGCACTTGCTCAAGAAGGAGGAATCGGGGTAATTCACCGTAATATTACTCAAGATGCACAAGTGGAAGAAGTCAGAAAAGTAAAAAGTGCTGAAGACATCACTGTTCGTGATGTAGTAACAATTAGTCCTGAATCTTCCATTGAAACTGTCCAAGACATTATGGAAAATGAATCTGTCAGTGGTCTTCCTGTTATTGAAAATGGGAAGATTGTAGGAATTATCTCTAAAAGGGATGTAAGACCATTCTTAAAATCTGATTCTAAAAAATTAGTTAAGGACATTATGACTTCAGATGTTGTCACCATCAAAGAGAACATCTCTTCTGAAGAAGCATTGGACATCGCTTATGAAAACAAGGTTGAAAGATTACCTGTTGTTAGTGAAGATGGTGATTTGGTAGGTATCCTTACCATTAAGGATATTTTAAATCAAGATCAACATCCAAATGCTGCAGTTGATAAAAACGGCAAATACTTAGTTGCAGCAGCTTGTGGCCCTTTTGATTTGGACAGAGCTATGGCTTTAGATGAAGCTGGAGCAGACATTATTTCCATTGACTGTGCTCATGCTCATAACATGAATGTAGTTAAATTTGCAGAAACCATTAAGGATAATATTGATGCTGATTTATGTATGGGTAACATTGCAACCCGTGAAGCTGCAGAAGACTTGATTGCTCATGGTGCAGATGGACTTAAAGTAGGTATTGGTCCTGGTTCCATTTGCACTACCCGTATTGTAGCCGGTATCGGTGTGCCACAAGTAACAGCTATTGCTGAAGTTGCTGATGTTGCAAGTGAAGCAGGCGTTCCTGTTATTGCTGACGGTGGACTTAGATTCTCTGGTGATATTGCTAAGGCAATCGGTGCTGGTGCAGATGTAGTAATGCTTGGTAACTTGCTTGCAGGAACCTTGGAATCCCCTGGTGATGTAGTAACCATGAATGGTAGAAAATACAAAACTTATCGTGGAATGGGTTCCATTGGGGCTATGACTGGTGGATCCGGTGGTGGAGCAGACAGATACTTCCAAGAATTGGAAAAAGGCACCCACATGAAACATTCAAAATTAGTTGCTGAAGGAGTTGAAGGTGTAGTTCCATACAAAGGAACCGTAGCTGAAGTCGTCTTCCAATTAGTCGGAGGATTAAAGTCTTCTATGGGTTACTGTGGAGCTCGTGACATTTCAACAATGAAGGAAGTGGCCCGTTTCGTTAGAATCACTGCAAGTGGAATTAAGGAATCACACCCACATGAATTGATGATCACTAATGAAAGTCCTAATTATCCAACATTAGACTAGTTTGAATTTTAGAATAATTTGAATAATTATCCTTTTTATTTTTTTATTTCTCCTTTTTTCTAAGTTTATTTTTTCTATTTTTCTTATATTTCTATCTTTTTAATTAAACAATTTATTTGATATTTAATCATTTTTTTATTAAGAATAATGATAAACATATTTTCAAAAATAATGCTTATTTCATTTTCATTTCAAATTTAAGATGTAAGCAAGTAATTACATTCGAAAATCTTTATATGTTCTCTTTTTTATAAATAATATTGGTAATTAAGGGATGAAAGATGAATAAAATAAATTAAGTTATTTTTTTAATTTTCAAATCCTATTTTAGGGTTTTACAATATTTTCTTTTAAATTTTATTCTGCTTTTTTATAATTATCAATAATATAATGATTTCAAATGTTGGAGAGTTATCTATGAAAAATATCATTGTTGTAGAATGTAAATCCACTGGAAAAAATTTTATTGGAGATATTGCTAATATGGGTTTTAACCCTGTTATTTTAGAAACAAATGTTGCTGATACTGAAGAGGGAAAATTATATTATCAAGCTGTTAAAAACGGTTATGCTGCCATCAAACATGATTTTGAAGTGATTCATGAGAAGGAGACATATGTTGAGACTCTTGAAATGGTAAAATCTTATGATCCTCTTTTAGTCTTACCAGCTAATGAGAGGGGCGTTATATTGGCATCTAAATTGGCTTATGATTTAGACCTTATGGCTAACGATATTGAAAATTTAGATGCCATGACCTTAAAGAGTGAAATGCAAAACCGTTTGGCTGAATGTGGTCTTAGACACATTAAAGGTAAAAATGTAACCAATATTGAAGATGCATTGGATTTTTATGACAGCGAAGGATTAACAGAGGTTGTTATTAAACCAGTTTATGGTTCAGGATCTGCAAGTGTTAGAATTTGTGAAAGCAGGGAAGAATTCATTGAAGCATTCAAATTATTGGTTCATAAAACCAATGAATATGGGGATGAGAATGAGGAGTTCTTGATTCAAGAACGTATTAAAGGTGAAGAATATATTGTGAATACAGTATCCTGTGAAGGCATGCATCGTGTAACAACTGTTTGGAAATACCATAAGATCAGAACTAATGATGGTGCTATAATATATGATTCAATGGATTCCATTAATGAATTAAGCATTGGCGAATCAGAAATGATTGAATATGCTTATAATGTGGCAGATGCACTTGGAATCAGATATGGTCCTGTTCATGGAGAATATATGATTGATGATAAAGGTCCTGTACTTATAGAGGTCAATTGTCGTCCAATGGGCGGAGACATGTCTGCAGAATTTTTGGATAGGGTTTCCGGTCAACATGAAACAGACAGTATTTTATATGCTTATCTAAAACCGGATTTATTTAAAGAGCAAATGAAAAGACCATATCAATTGTTTGCTCATGCTTCACTAAAATTTTTCATAGCTCCTAAGGATATTGTAGCAAGATCAGCACCTATGAAAAATATCAGTCTTAAATTAGAAAGCCATTTAAGGACTAAACTAGATGATTTAGGTCATGGATATTCCAAACAATACCTAAAGACTGAGGATTTGAATACAAGTCCAGGTACTGTATATTTGGTTCACGAAGATGCATCCATAGTTCAAAAGGACATTGAATTTATCAGAAACGTTGAAAGAAATGCTTTTTCGATGGTATTGAGTAGTGGAAAGCATGATGCTGAACTTAAAGATGATGAAGTATATATAAATGAGATAAGGCCATTGGTAGAAAAATGTCAAAAATATGGTATTGGTCTTTTAGTAACCGATCAGTTCATTGATGATATTGATATTTTACAGGTCAAACCTCAAGATGTAGGGGATGTTATAGGATCATTTGATTTTATTGTTATTAATTTAAATAAAATTATTTGCAACAACTCGCCTAAAGATGTTATAGAATCTATTTGGGCAACTTTTTCAAAAATCAAAAAGAACGGTTTGATTTTTATTCCAGAAAATACTTATGACCTCTTGGATGGAGGTAAAAACAGTATGGAAGTATTGGTTAAAGCTGCAGGATTAAAAATAGAATTGCCTCCATATGGGGTATTTGACACAATCATTGCATCTAAAAAATAATTAAATAAGGAGATATTATGGAAAGTATTTGTATTCCGGAGGGATATGAAAGTCCCCAAAACATGAAAGACACCCAACAAGCAATTAAAGAAGTACAAGATTATTTTGAAAATGCTCTTGCAGAAGCACTTAATCTAACACGTGTTGCTGCACCTATTTTCGTAACAGCTGACAGTGGGATAAATGATGATTTAAACGGTGTTGAAGAAGCTGTTAAATTTTGCATTACAGAACAGAATAAGGAAGTGGAAATTGTTCATTCCTTAGCTAAATGGAAAAGATTGGCTTTGTATCAATATGGTTTTGAAAAAGGAGAGGGGTTATATGCTAATATGACTGCAATCAGAAGGGATGAAGAGACTGACAATATCCATTCCATTTATGTGGATCAATGGGATTGGGAAAAGGTCATAGATAAGTCTGAAAGAAATATTGACACTTTAAAAGAAACTGTTTTCAGAATTTATATGGTTCTAAAACAGACAGAATATTATATGTGCGGAAAATATCATTTCATGAATCCGTTTCTTCCTAAGGAAATTTATTTTGTAACTACACAGGAATTGGAGGATCGTTGGCCTGATAAAACACCTAAAGAAAGAGAAAACTTAATCACAAGGGAAAAAGGTGCTGTCTTTTTGATGAAAATTGGTGGTCCGTTGGATAGCGGTAAACCTCATGACGGCCGTGCTCCAGATTATGATGATTGGGGATTGAATGGAGATATTTTGGTTTATTATCCTGTATTGGATATTGCCTTAGAGCTTTCTTCCATGGGTATTCGTGTAGATGAAAATTCACTTCCTAAGCAACTTAAAATGGCAGACTGTGAAGAAAGGGAAAGTTTACCATATCATCAAAATGTTTTAAATGAAGTCTTGCCTTATAGTATTGGCGGAGGAATTGGTCAATCAAGAATCTTCATGTTTTTCTTACAAAGAGCTCATATTGCAGAAGTTCAGTCTTCTGTATGGCCAATGGAAGTGTATAAGGAGTTAACTGCACATAATATTAATGTAATTTAGTTTAAATTATTAACTTCTTTTTTCTTCTTTTTTTATTTTTAATTTTTTATAGTTTTAAGGAAATTATTTATTTTTCTCATTTCTTTTTCAATTTTTCTTTTTTTATTTATTATTAATTCATTCATTCATTTTGATTTTACATATCCATTATTT
>JADLKP010000145.1 GCA_016838945.1 Methanobrevibacter sp. | reverse complement strand
TTTTAATATTGAACATAATTTCAGTTAGTGCAGATTATATTAAGCTTAGTGATATTTTTAATCATCTCATCAATAACTATTTTTTAAAAAGTTTTTCGTTGAATTAATTTCTTTAGACCTATCTGCGAAACTAAAAAAAAGAACATAAAAATAATTAAAAAAGAAAGTGAAAATAATTAAAAATGTAAAAAATGTTAAAAAAAAGAATTGATATGCTTAAAAAATCTTCATTTCACTTTTTTAAGACATATACTGATATGAGTATTGCTGCAATCACCACAAAACTTACAATAAGGCTAGATTCTGGTCCAAAAGTTCCTCCATTTAAAATACTTAGACTTGATGTAGTGAATTTCAATAATGAATGTGTAAGATTACCGCTAACATTCAATCCGAATATAGGTCCTAAACAGAAATTCCATGCTGTGTGGATACCAGCACAGATCCAAATGTTGTCATATTTTAAAAAGATTATGGCAAAAAGTGTTCCGATTAGGAAAATATTCACTATTGACATTATATTGAATCCATCATTTCCAAGATGTGGAAGAATGAATACAATGTTTGATGCAAATATTGCAAATAGAATGCCATGCCTTTTAGCAAAATAGGTTAATGCCCATCCTCTGCAGTATACCTCTTCACCAAAGGATTGAACCGCATATCCGATGAAATATACAATCAGAAGAAGGCCACTTGAAAAATCAACGCCCCCATATTTGAATTGACCAAATAGAACTCCTATAATCACAATAGCTAAAATTATTAATGCCCCAATCAATAATCCTTTTAATGTTGAGGATATTGCATTTCCTTTACTAAATCCAATACTTCTCAAACTGCGCTTTTCTAATCTGGTAATATAGAAATAAATTATTATTGGAGAAAGAATAAAGGACAAATGGATGAATAAAAAGTTTAAAGGGGTTTGCATTTCTGCATCCAAATCATAGAACTTAAATTGAACTATTGATATTGCAAGTATCAATATAAAAAATAATATGATGAAACGTCTTAATTCCTTTGAAAAAGAGATTTCTGCAACATTTTCACGAGCTTGCCTAATCGTTTCTGATTTCTCTGCATAAGTTTCTATAATTGAAAACATATTTCTCTCCTTTAAAGTCCTTCTTAATTATAGATAAATGATTAAAGATTAATATTAAAGATTAAAGATTATAATTTTTTTTATGACTAAAATTTTTAAAAATAGTTTCATAAAAGTAAAAATACCACTTTCTATTTTTAAAAATAGTGTCCATAAAAGTAAAAATACTACTTTCTAGACAAGAATCTTCCCAGGAATGACTCCTTGTTTTTAGCTACTTTAATATCCAATTTAGACTCAAAATCTCCTTCAACCAATCTTATTTTTTCTTCATAATACCTTATCTTCTTAATATGAACATCCTGATCATCTGCAAGCTTGATTATGTCCAAATAATACCAAATTCCAGTCTTATAGGAATTTACAGCCAATTCCTCATACTTTCCATCAAAAAATCTTTCCAAATCATCACCAAAAGTGAAAAAGAGTTTAGTCAATTCGAGAATACGAAGATACCATTCCTTATTGACTCTTTGTGCATATGCATCATTGGCCATTTTTCTTCTATTTGCATCCCCTGAATTCTTAAAGGTAACTGCTGTTATCTGAAATGCACCACCTACTTCCCAAATCGCTTCCATTTCCTTCTCATCAGTTAAATTACTATCCTTTATTGACTTCAAGATTTTAGGAGATATATTGATCATTTTTCTAATATATGGAATTATTTCAGTGACTTTAGCATGATCTGCTTTTAGGTAAATTATGTTTAATTGAACATTATAATCATTAGGATTTCTCTTTAAAGCAGCTTCATAATAGCTTAAGGGTTTTTTAGGATGAAAATCTTTAGTCTTTTCAGTTATGGAACCTTTTTTGGATTCAAAAGTCTTTTGATCAGATATCACATTATCTGTAAGCTCTATAACCTCAAATGCGGAATATTCTCTGCCACAGCTAGTGCAGATGTACATCTCTTCCTTTCTAGCGAACTTATTGCTTCCACATTCCTTGCAATGAATTTCCATCATAGATTGACCTCTTTAAAAAAGATTTCTCTTAAAAAATAAAATTAACTAGTAAAATTTAAAACATATCATGAAATATTATTTATAATCTTATTTTACTAAACGATAAATAAGTATTTTGCGAAACTTCATTAATTGGTTAAGTATTTTGAAAAATGGAAATATAAAAAAATAAATACTTATAATAAAAATAGAATTAAACAAAGGAAATGAAAGGGGGAAAATTCATGATAGGTGACGATGACTTTTTCATGCAGAATGCAGACTATCACTATGGAGCCAGCGATGCAGAAAAGATGTATGGAAGAAACTACGATGATTCTGATGTTGGAGGATACTATCCAAGAAGTTATGGGGGAACTGGATCAAACAGCCAAAATGCCAGCTCTGAAAATGACAGCAGCGGAAAATATTGCCTTGCAGGAATTCTGATTGTTCTTGGGATAATAGTTATAGCAACAGTTGTTCTACCTGCAGTCACTGAGTCAATGTCTAATACAGTCGCCATAGATGATTTGAAGATTACAAGATACATTCATTCAAGCCAGCATGAATCAAAAGTCTTTACAGACAAGGGATATGAGATTACATACAGTCAGAAAAGCTATGGAAGGCATGCAATAAATGTTATCTTCTACTCAAAAAATGGGAAAGTCTTGTATAATGACAGCAACTATGTGGGAACTGCGTACCTTGGAGATGTGCCATACATAGTGTATTTTGATGGAAAAGCGGATTATGCAATATTTGAAGTATACAGAACCCATTTGGATTATGGCAAGTGCATATACCGCGAAAGGGTGAATGTCGACAACAAAAATGTGAAAAAAGAGTTTATTGACTATGATGCTATGAATTATATTTAAATAAGTGAAAAAAGAGTTTATTGACTATGATACTCTGAATTAAGTTTAAATAAGTGAAAAAAGAGTTTATTGACTATGATACTCTGAATTAAGTTTAAATAAGTGAAAAAAGAGTTTATTGACTATGATACTCTGAATTAAGTTTAAATCAGTTCATTAAACCCAATTTTCACGAAACAAAAAATTATTAGAATTCCCGTAAATTCAAGAAAAATTCTTCTTGTTCAGAAGTTCTGATTATATGCACAGGCTTAAATTGAGCACCTCCTCTACCCAGAGCATCCATTTTATCTTTAAATAACATTTGAGCACCAGGTTTCTCAAAATAGACATCAGGAGCCTGAAGATAATCTATCTCATACCTATATCTAAATTCAGGGTTAACATTACATAATTTTTCTAAAAAGACTTTTGAAAGCTCTTCTCTGGATATGGAAAACCTTTTTTCATCATCAGTCTCTATCATAACAACATATTGACCCGGAACTGCTGAAAAATCAGCGAAAACTTCATAATCTTTTAAACTCAAATCAAGTTCATCAAGAGTCTTTTCAACAGCTCTTTGAAACATTATTTCAGTTGTTTTTTCAGCAGCCATATTAATCGTATTGTTAACACGGTACATGAATTCCACAGTAGGAGTATCATTATAAAAACCTGTCACCTTAACGGAATCACTTAAACGATAACGATAAAGACCAACGAAGCTAGTGACAACAAGCTGATATACTTTGCCTACTTCAAGCTTGTCAATAGTCACGCATTTGCTGAAATCATCACCATAATCAAGATCCAAGAATTCCATGAATGAACTGTCTGGAACAAGAATGCTATTGACATCATCAATGCCTCTAGAAACAGACCACAGACCTTCAGATGATTGAATCCCCATGTATATGCTATGTATTTTGCCTCCGTGGAATTGCTCTTTCAGTATATTATCATAACTGGATAAATCTCCTGTTCCTATTCCAACAACATATTGCAATTTTGGCCAAATTAAAGGCATGAATGGAATATCCGGACCATTCTTAAAAATCTCCCTTAATTCTTTTGCCCTTTCAGGCATAGGCTCTATTTTCTTAAGCAAACTTTCACGCACATCGTCTGGAAGAATTATGCTGGAATCTATTGTTCCTTTTTCAATGTCATTGATAAGTACTTCATAATTATTATAAAGATAAGTCATGAAAACAACAATAAGGGAGTATAATGAAGCAGAGATTCCTACAATGTTTCTTTCAGCAATGGCAAACCTTAGATGAATATATTTAGTATCTATATCTGGGCCTGGAACCATAGCCTCTGCAGGAGAAGTGTAAAGAGCTTTAAACAGAGAGCTATAAGGTTCTAAATCTCCTTTAAGTGTATCGGCTATGATGGATGAAGCGGCACCTACTGTAATTCCACTGTCTAAAGTTATATGCTTTCCTTCAACGAGAGAGAAAAACTTCCCTTCAACCCATGAAGGATCAAGATACTTATCTAGAATCCCTTGCATATACTGACTTTCATATTTCATGAAAACTTCAGTCTGCTCATCTGTCAATGGAATCAATTTAGGTTCTCCAGTAGTTCCAGAAGTTCTGTTCATATGATTGAAATTATAGGAGGTCAAAATATTTTTCTCACCCAACTTCATTCTTTCAATATCATCCGCAATATCATCATAAGTAATTACCGGAACCATACTTTGATAATCCTCAATGGAATGAATATCTGCAAAATTATATTTTTTACCATATTCGGTATCTTTATTATCATCTAATATTTTAAATAATACCTTATTTGATTCCTCTATTGGATTTTTAGTTATTTGTTCAAAATATTTTAAAAATTTCCGCCCATTATCCCTATTTTGTATGTTAATTTTTTTTGTAATTGACTCACTTTCCATAATATAATTTTACAAAGTTTTTGCTAATAAAGTTTTTCCCAAAATAACTTATCTAAATAAAGTTATAAGCAAAATCACTTACCTCACTCAAATCTTTCCCAATATAAGTTATCCTAATGAAGTTTTAGCCAAAATTACTTATCTCATTCAAATCTTTACCCAAATAACTTATCCTATAAAGTTTTTAATCTGATTTTTTTAAGGGACAAAAAATATTTGGGATTATGGAAAGCAAATACCCATTCAAAAATGAGTTGAAAATTGATAAAAATAAAAAATTGGATTTGAAAAAATTACTAAAAAAATAGAAAAAATGGGCCCTGTTGAAATCCTAATTTGATTTAATTGGATTGATCTGTAGATATTATAGATTAAACATTTAAGTTTTGTTTCCTTATTTAAGAGTTTAGTGCTTCTGCTTGAGTTAATTCCACTGAAATGTCTTTTATGACGCTAAAGACACTTTCAACATTGTTCCGTCGGTTATGGATTGGTTTTCTGAATACATATCTGCTTCGTTTTCTGAAATAACCTGTTTTGATGTTGGTTTTGTTTGGAATTATGTCAAAAGCATTAATTTCTTCATTAATGATTGTTATGATGTTTTCTGTATCGTATGCTTTGTCACAGACAAGTGAATTTGGCCGCATTTGTGTAAGTATGCTTTGAAAATTTACTGGAATAATCTTTTAACATTATTTGAGCGTATTCAAATGTGTAAATGAGAAAAATCTCAATGTAATTTCGGTTAAATTCATTTTTAGTGTCTTTCATCAATCTTTTGATACATTTTTCGGTAGGATTTTCAGATCCAAATTCCGAAAGATTTAATTGTAATGAATTACAAAAGTAAGCACGGAAAATGAATATTTTCGCTTTCATAATAATATTTATTCCCCTTTTTAGTAAATATATTTTACTATTGATTATTTTTCTAATTTAATTATTTAAAATTTATATAAAGAAATATAAATTATTTTTTATGACTTATATTTAATTTTACGAAATTTAAAGAATAATTTACAATAAAAATTGTATCAAAATAATAGGATTTCAAC
>JADLKP010000144.1 GCA_016838945.1 Methanobrevibacter sp. | reverse complement strand
GAATAAAAAGAATAAAAAAAATAAAAAATAAAAAATAAAAAAATAATAAGATTCTAACTCTTAAAGATGATTAATCTCATTAAAATACAAAATATCATCACATATTACATCAAGCAAGTCCTTATCGTGACTTACCGCCAAAATACCAATTTTATTAGCTTTACAATGTTTAATAAGTGCTTCCCATATCTGTACCTGTGTTACAGCATCAAGCATAGTACTTATCTCATCTGCAATGATGAATTTTGTTTCAGGATTAAGAGCCCTTAATATACTGAAACGTTGCAATTCCCCACCGGAAAGTTCACTTGGCCAACGGGTTAACCAATTATCCTTAAGACCAAAAGTGTCTTTCAAATCTTGTGGAGGAATCCATGATTCTCGGAGTACCTTTTCCATCTTCCATTTAGGATTCATGGTTTTTTCTGGATGCTGGAAAATCAATTGAACAGGATCAAAGCCTTTTCTATCAATAGCACTGCCATCAATAGTTACTTCTCCAGTATAATGAGTGATATAACCAGCCATAATTTTACATAAGGTACTTTTACCACTACCACTGTCTCCCATCAATCCAATTATCTGATTACTGTCAAGAGATAATGAAATATCCTCCAATATAGGTTTCTTTTTATGATATGAAAAAGTGATATTTTCTGCCTTAAGCTCCATCATTAGCCTCCTCACCATTAACTTCTTCAGCAATTTCTTCTGAAACAGACTCTTCAACAGGTCCCTCAGAAACTACTTCATCTACAACCTCTTCAGAAACTACTTCATCTACAACCTCTTCAGAAACAGCTTTATTGAAATTAAAGCACCTGATCATTGCACCATCATGTTCAATAAGTTCTGGCTTATTATTTGCACATTTATCTGAACTGATTGGACAGTTTTCATAATATGGACATCCAGAAACCTCTTCCAACGGTTGAACACCTTCAGTTAATTTGAAACCATTGTGAGGCAATGCATCAACTAAAGCCTTAGTATATGGATGCAAGAGATTATCAGAATTGAGGAAGTTTTCAACCTTATTGATTTCAATCACATACCCTGAATAGAATATTGCAATCCTATCTGCAGTCTTTAATGCAACATCAATTTCGTGAGTGATCAATAAAACTCCTTTTCCTTGGTCTTTTAATTTTCTGATATCCTGAATTGTCTCTTCAACGCTTTTTGAATCAAGACCAGGAGTTGGCTCGTCAGCAATCAATAAGTCAGGATCATTCAATAATGCTGTAGACAACAATACCTTTCTTGCCATCCCACCAGACAATTCAAATGGATATAAATCATCTACGCTTTCATCCAATCCATATTTTGCAAATACTTCCCTTTGCCTTATTTTTTTCTCTTTACGCTCATTGTCATCCTTACATTCACCGACAGCTTGCTGAGATACCTTCATAAGAGGGTCCAAGAAATTTACAGATTGAGGTATCAGACAAATTTCCTTACCCCTAATCTTTTCCTTTTTCTCTTGGTCTAAAATTTCACCATTAAATTTAACATCCCCAGTTACATGAGCGTTATAAGGCAAAATACCTAAGATTGTATGTGCCAAAAGACTTTTACCTGAACCACTGGAACCTAATACTGCAACGATTTCACTTTCTCCAATATCAAGAGACAAATCAGATATTACCTTTAGGTCATGCCTATTAAGTCCTTGCACATATTGTGTAAAGGATATTGATAAATTATTTACTTCTAATAATTTTCCCATAATATCACCTATCTAGTTATTTGCCTCTCCAGGGTCAAGCAAGCGTTTTAAGTTGTCTCCGATAATATCAAAGAGCAATACCACAATCAACAATGCAAGACCTGGGAAGAATGCTAACCACCAAGCGCCCATAGCAAGATAGGACATTGATTCGGAAAGAATAATACCAATTGCTGGCTCATGTGGAGATAAACCGAATCCCAAGAATGTTACACTTGCTTCGTGCATAATTGCATGTGGGAACACCAATAATGTTCCTACAAATATTTGAGATAATACTAAAGGCAAGATATGCTCTTTTGCAATCCATAGCTTGCTTCTTCCTAATCTATTAGATAATGCAACATATTCGGATGTATTGATCTGCAACACTTCCGCTCTGAGCACCCTTGTTAAGTTAACCCAGTGTGAAAATGCTACAGCCATAATTACACCGAAAGCACCTTTACCTAATGCAATGGATATCATCATGATTAACAATATATGCGGAATTGATGCAAATAAGTCAATTAACCAAGATACGAATTCGTCAAACCACTTATTGACACTTGCAACAAATGCTAAAATGGTAGCTATGAAACTGGAAATTATTGACGCACCTATACCGATTACAATACTTAAGCTTAAACCTTTTATTGTACGGATAAACATATCCCTACCCATCCAATCAGTACCGAAAGGATGTGAAAATGAAGGAGCTTGCATCTTCATAGCGAAATCGGTAGGCAAATTGGCATCAATCAACCAACCGCAAATGAAAATGACGAATAAGACCAATCCTGTAAGACCAATAGTAAGAAGTGTCTTTTGCCTTAAGTTCAATGAACTGAACAATCCTTTATTATACCAGGGTGCCTCAGTCATCATCCTCACCTCTTAACCTCGGATCAACATATTGATAAATTATATCTGCAATAAGGTTACCTGCAAATACAAAGATTGTGCTTATGATTACAATACCCAATAACAATGGAACATCTGACCTTAAACCAGCAGCTACAGTAGCTTGTCCAATTCCAGGGTATGCAAATACCTGTTCTACAAGAATGGTTCCACCGAACAATTCATTGAATGACATGAATTGGATTGTGATTGCAGGAATCAAAATATTCCTTATTCCATGGTTTTTAATAATGCCCCAGAAGCTTTCACCTCTAGCTTGTGCAAACAGGAAATAATCGCTCTTTTTAACGCTGATAAGCTTGTCTCTTGTATACATGGTAAGAGAAGCGATTCCTACAATGCTTAATGTAAAGGCAGGAAGTATCAACCTATGCAACCATTGCCAGAATGTTACAGTATCGGACAATTGGCCGATAGGAACTGAAAGCCCTATTGGGAACCAGCCAAGGTATACTGAAAATACCATCAGCAATACTAAACCTATCCAAAATGTAGGTGAGGATTGCAAAATGTAACAGTAGGTTTTAATAACCTTATCTATCCAAGTACCTTCTTTTGCACCTGCAAGTACACCTAATAAAAAACCAAAAATTCCTGAAATGATCCAAGAACTTACCATAAGAGTCAATGAAGCTGTGAATTTCTGTACAATAACTTCTGTTACAGGAACTCTGTAAATCAAGGAGAATCCCATACTTCCAGAAGCTAAAGTTGAAAGCCAACCCATAACTCTTTCACCTAAAGATAAATTAGTTCCCCAATATTCACCCATAATAGCTAATTGCTCTTGACTGACAATACGTTGTCCAAGATAAGCTCTTACAGGGTCAATAGGAGATAATTGTATCATTATAAAACTGATTGCTGCAATAACGATTAATAAAATCAGCAAGCGCACAGCCTTTAATCCTAAAAATTTAGCTAATTTTTTGCTATTAATTTTAATCAACCCATATACTCTATTAAAAAATTAGAATAATAAAACTCTTTAAAAACCTAATCATCAAATCCTTAATGAATTTCTAAAAAACTTTAGTTCATTAAATTCTTAAAGAATCAGTGAAAATCATAAAATAATTTAAAAATTATTTAAAGAATCCTTTAAAATGCTGAAAAAACCCTTTTAAAAATAATTAAAAAATTATTTAAAGAATCCTTTAAAATCAAAAGTCAAAGAATTCTTTAAATAATCTTCTTATAAACCTTTAAAAATATTGGAATTAATTGAAAATTATTTAAAAAATGATTTATTGAAAAATAAACCATTTATATTAAATAATTTTTGCAATAACTACATTGCTTTAAAGATATTCATGCAGTTTAACTTGCAGTTTCATTAATACGTTTCCAATCGTAGATGTTACCCCAAATGTCTCCACCGTGTGGGTAGATAAGATGAGTGCTGTTGGAAATGTCTAAGTCGTCACTTACGAAGTAAGTGTAGTCCATTGTACCAATCCATAAGAAAGAGTTTTGGGAGGTAGCTTTCTTAGCGGCTTGAGCCCAAGTGCTGTAGGAAGAGTTGGTAGGTTGAGCCATTGCACTATCAATTAATGCATCTACAGATGAATCATTAAGTGCACCAGGGTTATCGTAACCAACAGCTGCCACTCTTGAATCGTATTGATGTTCAATTTCGAATGGGTCTGCAGAACCGAATCCCCATACTACTCCTTGACTATATTTGTTAGGATCGATGTCATCCCAGCTTGCACCTTGAGGGGTGATTTCAATACCTAATTCTTTAGCTTGTTCTGCTACAGTTACTGCAATTGCTTGTCTTTCAGTTGCAGATGCTTTGTAGTATACATCAAATGCGGCTTTTTGACCGTCTTTTTCTCTGATACCGTCACCGTCAGTGTCTTTCCATCCGGCTTCATCGAGAATAGCTTTTGCTTTGTCTACTTGACCGTCTTTGTATCCAGCATCAAATGCCCATGGCAATTGGTCAGCTACACCGGTGTAGGAAACGTTACCGTATCCGTTTAATGCACCATCCAATAATTCTTGTCTGTCAATACCAATAGCTAATGCTTGTCTAATAGCAGGGTCTCCAGTTACGTTGTTACCAATGGTAATGTTGTCTTCGCTTACTTTACCAGTATCCATTTGAGTTGGCAATGAAATACCACGTACGTCAATGGAGTCGAAGTATTCCATATGGTATCCGTCAATTTTTTCATCAGCATAGGATACTGCTACTTCAGCAATGTCCACATCTCCGTTTTTAACTGCTGCAAATGCTGCATCAGGGTCAAGGAATAAGTTAGTGATTTTGTTGAAGTAAGGTTCTTCACCATAGTAATCAGGGTTTTTCTCTAAGATAAATTGTTGACCTTTATCCCATTGAGCTAATTTATAAGGTCCAGAACCGATTGGGTTTTGACCGTAGCTAGCATTGTCATAGGTAGCTTCAGGAACAATACCGACATCAGTTAATTTGTTAATGAAAGTGGAATCTGCCTTATCAAGAGTGAAAATTACTTTGTCACCATCTGCTTTAGCCTCTTTCATGGAACTTAAGTCTGCTCCTTCTCCTAACTCTTTTGCAGTGTTGTAGGAGAATGCTACATCCTTAGCGGTTAATTTGGAACCATCGGTGAATTTTACATCATCACGAATGGTTACAGTGTAAGTTTTCAAATCATCAGATATGCTGTAATCAGTTGCCAAGTCATTCACAAATTCATTGTCTGCATTTCTTTTCAATACAGTACTTTGAATAAGTGGTTCTGTACCGGAATCGTGGTATCCCCAACCGTGCATTGGGTCGAAACCAAACTCAGGTTCTTCTCCGTGAGCTGCTACACAAGTGATTAACTCATCAGGAGCATGTTCAGAACCTCCTGTTAAAAAGTCAAAGAAACCTGCGGAAGCTGAGCCCACACTGATAATTGCAATCAATGCAATTACTGAACAAATTAAAATCTTTCTATCCATATAATTTCCTCTTAAATACTTTAAATGAAAATAAAAGTAACATCCCCCATATAGTATTACAATTTTAAAAAATTTCCCTTGAAAAGTAATACTAATTTACAAAAAGATATTACAATAATAATTTACATTTTAAAATATATAAATGTATTACATAAAATTAAAAAAGTATTACTATTTAGTAAAAAATAAGTAAAAAAGTAATAAAAAAGTAATAAAAAACCTTCAAATAATGAAAAAAAGTAATACTGACTAATAAATTATAAAAAAAGATTATAAATCAAAGGTTTTCTTTGAAAGAAAGATTATAAATAATTAAAAAATATAGGATAAAACTTAATAAAAAAAGATAAGAATTAAATTAAAAATAAAATTTTTAA
>JADLKP010000143.1 GCA_016838945.1 Methanobrevibacter sp. | reverse complement strand
TATATTATTAAAAATATACATATATTTGGTTTATAAAATATGGGATTTTTTCAATTTTCATTTGACCTATTTTATAATTGCAATTGATGATTATTATTTTATTAAATAAAGAGGCAAGCCTATGCTAATTAAAATTAATGGAGAAGATGTGGATATTCCTGAAGGTTCTACCATCAAGGATGCAATTGAGATTTCAAATGCTCCTTACAAGAAAGGCAGTATCGTTTGTCTTATCAAGGGAGAAAGTGAAATACAAAGTAACATTCTCAAATATAAGATCAAAACACCTAAAGGAAGTATTCTCATTGAATTGGAAGTTTCTGAAAAATCAAAACCTTTAACTGATTTCTTCAAGGAAAACTATTCTCAGTTTATCTCTAATAATGTTCGTTGGGAAACATCTAATGAAGTGGCTATAGGTCCTGTAAGTTCTAATTTTGAACCTTCACATGATGAATTTGCATATTTCGACAATGAGGTACTGATTAGCTTATCCGGATTTTCAAATGATGCTACTCACGTAATTTTTGTCAAGGATGATCACAAAAATGTTTATGGTGTTCCAAAATACAGTGATCGTGGAGTCTTTGCAAGGGTTATAGGTGGAAGAAGAACATTATTCTCATTAACTGATGAAGATGAAATCCTAGCCATTGAACCTGTAATTGAGCGTAGTACCGTTAGAGAGAGTACTGGTGGTTCAAACTTGGATGAAGTCTTGGAGGAAGGAAATCAATTGTTCACCTATGTTCTTTTCGAACCTAACTTCAATTCCCCTAAATCAGTCGAACACTTATTCTCACTCATTAGAAATGATAAGATTGAAGTCAGCTTTGAATCCAACTCATTTGTAGGATTCTATGAATTGACTGGTTTGACTAAAGAGAAGGAAGAAATTACAGAACGTAAAAGAGGAACAGTTGCCCTAAGAAACGATGGAGTCGGTAAAGGTAGAGTTTATATTTATAGAGAAGACAGAGTAAGAGCTGAAACTCATACTAATTTAGCTACTGTCAAGCAGGGTATGGAATTGTTTGACATAGCTAAAGAGGGAGATTTCATTACCGTTAGAAGCAGTCCTGACAGAATCATGCTTATGATGATGACTCAAAAAGATGCGGAAGAAAAACTTGCATCATTAGGCATCAAGCATATAAGAACAGGAGATGAGGATGATGATGCAATTGTCGTAACTCAAGAGCCTGAAAGCACTGTCGGAATCATCGAAGCTGGAGAAGTAACCACATTTGGTCTTGCAAGCGATGAGCTCTTGAAAGTCAAATTGACTGATAAGGCTCCAAGAACCAGATGGTACTTGGAAAAGATTACAGGTCTTGCAGAAAAGCCAGTTGGAACATTGAAGGTTTATTTTGCAGTGCCTGACATGAACATGTTCATGTTCAATGGTGATGGCGATGAATCCAAGGGACTCATTCCTGAAAACAATCCGACTGACCTTATGAAAGCAGGTGAGATAGGTGTAACCAACATGTCCAAGAAGAATGTGGGACTTGTAGGTATAAGAACCATTGACACTACTGACTTTGGGCCTACTGGTGAACCGTTCTCTGCTACAAATGTTGTTGGTGAAGTTGTTGGAAACATTGGGGGCTTGAACAAGCTTAAAGATGGAAGCACTCTTTATATTCACGAAGTTTATGATGATGAGGAGGAATGATTATGCCTGCAAATTTATGTATAACTCCAGATTTAGGTAAAGAGGATATGGATCCAGAAGTTTCAACAAGGATGATCATTTTAAGTTCAAAGGCAAATGTAAGTGAAAGTGAGGTAGTGAACTTCCTTCATATGTTGAATTTGCCTATCACAATCAAATGGACTTGTTATGGGGCTATGATTAGTGGAAAAGATGAATATGTTAGAGAAGCTATTCGCGAACTCCGTAAATTAGACCCTTATGGAATTTTTACAAAGGAAAGAGGTTTTGCTCCAGGTGACCCAAGAAGATGCAGAGGTCACAGATATGGGCCAAGGGAAGGTTTCCATCAAATGGAGAAGGAATTTAAGATTCTCGATTATGTTGGAGAAGCTTTAAAGAACCCAAGAGAAGTGGAAATAGAAAAAAAGGAACCTGTTTCTGTTGATTACTTCAAAGAGATTTTAGAAGAAGAAGAAAATAAAAAAGAGGATGATAAATAATAAGAAAACTTTTTAAATGGGTTTGTTTGCAAAAAGTTTTCTTTGATTATATTAAGAGGATGGTATTATGGTAAAAGTAGCTATTTATCCCCCAAATTCATTGATTTTAGCTGACTTGATTGAGAGGAAAGGTCACACTCCTTTAGCTCTTCAAAAGCAAATAAGACAAAAGATCAAAGACCCGGAGATTGATTCTCCTCCAATGAACATTACAGAAGAAGATCCAATTAACGGATTAAAATACGCAGCTATTGAAGTGCCTTCAGGGGTCAGAGGAAGAATGTCCATTATTGGACCTCTCATAGATGCGGCAGAAGCAGCAATAATTGTTGATGGCGCTCCATTTGGTTTTGGTTGTGTAGGATGTGCAAGAACAAATGAATTATCAATTTTCTGTTTACGTAAAAAAGACATACCTGTCTTGGAAGTGGTTTACCCTGATGATGAGGATGGAACAAGACTTATGGTAAATCAAATCATGGACTTCTTAGATTCCTTGCCTGGTGGAGGAGGAGACTTAGAAGGAGACAGTGATGTTTTAGGTGAACCAATTGCAAATAAAGGAGGAAAATGATATGGTACAGATTGCATTGGTTTCCTGCGGTACCGAATATAGTGGTATCCAAAAGGAAATAGAAAAGGCAGCCTTAAAATTTGGAGCTGAAATTATTCTTCCTGAAATTGATTTGGATTATATTAATGAAGCTTATGAGAAATTCGGTTTCTCTGCTCAAAGTTCAAGCTTAAAGCTTATGATTGCAAGAGCAATGTCCATTGTAGAAGGAAAATGCAAACCTGACGCCGTATTCATTGCGACCTGTTTCAGATGTGCTGAAGGGGCACTTGTTAGAAATGAAGTAAGACGTTTCATTCAAAACAATACTCGTATTCCTGTAGTAACATATTCCTTTACTGAAAGGACAAAAGCAGATGAATTGTTCATCCGTATGGAAGCATTGGCTACCACTGTTACCCGTAGAAGCATTCTTGCTCGTGAAAAGCAGGAAGGGCTTACACTTGGACTTGACTCAGGTTCAACAACTACAAAAGCGGTCCTTATGGAAAACAACAAGGTTATTGGAACCGGTTGGACTTCCACAAAAGACATCATTGCATCTGCTCAAACTGCAGCTGCAGAGGCATTTGAAGGTACTGGCTACAAATGGGATGACGTTGAAGGTATAGGAACTACCGGTTACGGTAGATTCACTATGGGTCAGGAATTTGGAGCAGAGCTTATCCAAGAGGAATTGTCTGTAAACGCAAAAGGTGCAGTATACTTGGCTGATTGCCAAAAAGGTGAAGCTACAGTACTCGATATCGGTGGTATGGACAACAAGGTAATTACCGTAAACAATGGTATTCCTGATAACTTCACCATGGGAGGTATCTGTGCAGGTGCATCTGGCAGATTCCTTGACATGACTTCCCGTAGATTGGATGTAGACATCACAGAGCTTGGTCCGCTTGCAGTTCAAGGTGATTGGCGAAAGGCTATGCTTAACTCCTACTGTATCGTATTCGGTATTCAAGACTTGGTTACCACCCTTGCAGCTGGGGGATCTAAGGCAGATGTGGCAGCTGCCGCATGTCACTCAGTATCTGAACAGGTATATGAACAGCAATTGCAGGAAATCGACATTCGTGAACCTTTAATCCAAGTAGGTGGAACCAGTTTGATTTCAGGACTTGTTGAAGCTGTAAGTGAAACTTTAGGTGGAATAGAAGTAATCGTGCCAGAATACTCACAACACATTGGTGCTGTAGGTGCAGCATTGCTTGTATCTGGTATGGGAAATAGACACTAATAAATAATTTTTGATTGGATTTAAATATTTCAAATATTTTTATCCCACTTTCATTTTTATTTATTATTTTAAGTAGAGTGATTATATGTATATTGAATCAAATGACCCTGAAGGAGCAAAAGTCTACGACATGATCATTAGGCAAATCTTGCAGGATTTGGTCTTGCCACCTTCCATAGATGACATGCGCGCTTATGTAAATCCGGATGAAGTCTGCTTCATCATTGCAATTAAGATGAGAAAAACCTCTCAGCATATTACTTTAAAAGAAGTTGCTAAAGTAAACTATGAAGCAGAGAATGACACCACTGTTGTTTTAATAGATGATGAAAACTATCTTCCAAATATTCTAAGAACCCTTTGGAATACCAATGGTAGGGAAAATGTTCATCAGCCAAGCAGATATGTCATTCACATGAAAGGAGAGCATGAAGTGTCTGATTTGGTTGTGGATGACCCTCATGAGAACCTTAAGAGAAGAATCTATGATGCAATATTCAGAATAGTTCCGGAAGGATTCAAGATTATGAAGGACATTTCCCGTGGCGATATAGTTTCTGTTATAGCTACCGATGAACTGATTAAGGATGAATGGGTTGAAAAGGCTGAAGGATATATTGTAGAATTGAATACTCCTAAAAATTGGGATTAATTTCAAATTATAGAAAGGATTCAATCTTTTTTTAAGATTTAAAATTGGATGTGTGTTTTTAAGTCTTTTAAAGGATTCAATCTTATTATTTATTATTTTTTAATTATTTTTAAGGTTGTTTTAATTTTTTATCCAATTTTCATTGATTTTTTAAAACGGTTCGTAATTTTCAATAGTTTGTTCGTATATGTTAGAAATAAATAGGAAGTTTTAAATATTATATTGTTAATAACAATAGTTATAAGTTTAATAGTAAACGAATAAATTAGTATATTGTAGTGGGATTAAAAATTAAAATTGGAGAAAATAAGTTAATTAAACTGATTAAATAATTAATATATTGTGTTGAGGTAATACTATGACTAAAAAAGATTTAACTTGTGGAGGAAGTCATAAAGGTGCAAAATTTGCACACATTACAAAAGTGCATCCATGCTATAATGAAAAATTGCATGATAAGGTAGGAAGAGTTCACGTACCAATTGCTCCTAAATGTAATATTGGGTGTAATTTCTGTATAAGATCAATTAATACTGAAGAGGACAGGCCTGGTGTTGCAGGTTCAATCATGGATGCAGATGCTGCAGTGGAACATGTATTGGATGTAACTAAAGACAGTGCAATCACTGTTGTTGGTGTTGCAGGTCCTGGAGATTCATTGGCTAATGAAGCTACATTTGAGTTCTTTGAAAAAATCAATGAGGTAAAGCCTGATTTAATCAAATGCATGAGTACAAATGGTCTTTTGCTTCCAAAATATGCAGAAAGAATTGCAGAACTTGGTGTAAATACCGTTACTGTAACAGTTAATGCAGTTGATCCTGAAATCTTAAAGGACATCAACGGATTCATTGTCTATGAAGGGAATGTTTACAAAGGACTTGAAGCAGCTGAAATTTTATCCAAAAACCAACTTGAAGGAATCAAGAAAATTACAGACCTTGGTGTAGTTGTAAAGGTCAACATTGTTCTCATCCCAGGATTGAATGATGAGCATATTGTGGAAATCGCTGAAACCGTTAAGGAATGCGGTGCAGACTTGGTGAATGTTTTACCGCTTATTCCATTGAATAAGATGGCTGATTATCCGAGACCTGGATGCGGAGAGATTGAAAAGGCACGTAGTGATGTGGAAGAGTATCTTCCAGTATTCAGAGCATGTACCCAATGTAGGGCAGATGCTTATGGAATTCCTGGCAAGAAACACGAAGACCATCACATAGGAAACGCTCCTCAGTCTCACTTTTAAGCGATAGATGTTATATTGATAGGATTTTTCCTATCTCTTTTTTTACTTTTTTTTATATTTTTTTATATTTTATTTACTTTTTTTTTTAAAAAAAATGGGATTTTTTCCATATATTCTTATTTTTTACTTTCTATTTTTTTATGATCTATTTTTGCACTGTTTTTAATTATAT
>JADLKP010000142.1 GCA_016838945.1 Methanobrevibacter sp. | reverse complement strand
TAAAAAAATTAAAGGTGTAATCTGTGAAAGTACAATCTGATGTTAACATAGGACTTGTGGGCCATGTCGATCACGGAAAAACAACACTTACCAAAGCATTATCTGGTGTATGGACAGATACTCACAGTGAAGAAACAAAAAGAGGTATTTCAATTCGTTTAGGATATGCAGATATTGAATTTCGAAAATGTCCTAATTGTGAAGAACCTTTATGTTACACTACTAAGGATGTTTGTGAACATTGTGGAAGTGAAACTGAAGTCGTTAGAAAAGTATCATTTGTAGATGCTCCAGGACACGAGACTTTGATGGCTACTATGTTATCTGGTGCAGCGATAATGGATGGTGCTGTTTTGGTAATTGCAGCTAACGAAGAATGTCCGCAACCACAAACCAAAGAACACTTGATGGCACTTGATGTTATTGGTGTTAAAGACGTAGTTGTAGTTCAGAATAAAGTGGATATTGTTCCTAGAGAAAGAGCTATTGAGAGTTACAATGAAATCAAGGAATTCGTAAAAGGTACTTGTGCAGAAGATGCTCCAATCATTCCAGTATCCGCTCAACAAGGAGCTAATATTGACATTCTTATTAAGGCTATCAACGATACAATCATTACACCAGAAAAGGAATTGGACAAACCTGCTAGAATGCATGTAGCCAGATCTTTTGATATTAATAAGCCGGGTTCCCATCCTAAGAAAATCAAGGGTGGAGTAATCGGTGGAAGTTTAGTTCAAGGTACTCTTAAATTAGGAGATATTATTGAAATTAGACCTGGAATTAATGTTAAAGAAAGCAAACAAAACAAATGGATTAGCTTAACTTCTGAAATCATCGGCTTGGAAGCTGGTGGAGAATCAGTTGAAGAAGTCGGACCTGGTGGTCTTATTGGTGTAGCTACCAAATTAGACCCTGCATTAACCAAAGCTGATTCATTATCCGGTTCTGTTGCTGGTGCTGAAGGTACATTGCCTGAAGTGTTGCATAGTTTTGATATGAAAACTGAACTATTGGAACGTGTTGTAGGAACTAAAGATGAAAGAAAAGTAGATCCAATTAAAATTAAAGAGCCTTTAATGATTAACTGTGGAACAACCACCACTATCGGTGTTGTAACCAAAGTTAAGAAAAATGTCAGCGTTGCATTGAAATTACCTGTCTGTGCTGATAAAGGTGATAGGGTAGCTTTATCCCGTAGAGTAGGTGCTCGTTGGAGATTGATTGGATTCGGTATCATTCAATAATCATAAAAATGTATGATTTTTCATTTTTGATTATTGCTGAACCGTTGTTTTAAAAATTTAGTTAACTGTGATAACATGGAATCTGAGGATAAAAGAGAGGTATTTATTGATACTAACTTTTTCATGATTCCTTTTCAATTCAATATAGATATTCTGGAAGAGTTTAAAAGAATTTTACCTAATTACAAGTTGGTTACAACAAGCTTTGTCCTGAATGAACTTAAAGGACTGAAAAACAACAGTAAAGGTAAGGTTAGACTGGCTGCTGGTTTAGGTTTGAAAATTGCACAATCCGATGAGATTGAAGTTAGAGACATTCCTTTGAATGATGGCGAGTCTGTAGATGATGCTTTAATCAGAATTTCGAAGGTATTGGCTACAAATGATGCCAATTTGAGGAAAAAGGCCAAGAAGAAAGGAATTGCATTAGTTATCTTAAGGCAGAAGAAGTATCTGGCAGTTGAAGGATATCTGGTTTAATGGTTAACTAATTAAATAAATTATGATTAACTTTAAATATTATTTAAAAGTATATTTTAATTAAAAATGCATTAGTTATGTATTGTTTAATTAATATATTCAATTATATTCATATTTCACGAGATTTTATAAAAATTTAAATTTACTTAAAAACGAGGGATTATTTTGTATTACATGACAACTATTGAGGGAACTGTAAGAATTCCACCTTATAGGTTTGATGAACCTCTTGAAGATGTAGCTATTGAAACTTTAAATGAAGAATACATCGGTCAGCTTGATAAGAACTTAGGTTTAATGGTCGGTGCTTTCAGTATTGAAGAAATTGGTGAAGGAGTGCTTATTATGGGTGATGGTGCTGCATACCATAATGTAGTCTTTAATGCTATTTTCTTTAAGCCTGAACAACAGGAAGTTGTTGAAGGTGAAGTTACTGACATTACTGAATTTGGTGCATTCGTAAAGATTGGGCCAATGGAAGGTCTTGTACACGTATCTCAAGTGACTGATGACTATATTAATTATGATCCTAGAAATGCATCTCTTATAGGTAATGAAACCAATAAGATCTTAACTGAAGGGGATAAAATCAGAGCAAGAATCGTAACTTTATCTCTAAAAGGCAAATCCATTAAGGAATCTAAAATTGGCCTTACCATGAGACAACCTAATTTAGGTAAATTTGAATGGATTGAAGCTGAAAAGAACAAGGCAAAGGAAAATAAAGCTATGGCTAAGGTGGAAGAATAATGGTAATGAAAGCTTGTACTCACTGCAGTTTATTAACTGATAAGGAACAATGCCCTGAATGCAAAAATCCTACTTCTTCTAACTGGAGCGGTCTTTTGATAGTGACTAATCCTGAAGAATCAGATGTTGCTAAAGAATTAGGCATTACCAAAGCTGGAGAATACGCTTTAAGGGTAAGATAAACCCCAACTTTCCAAACTTTTAGAAAAAGTTTGATCAAAATATTTTTAATGATTGGGAGCAAATCTCAATTATTTCTTTTCTATTTTTAGTCTATTTTAGATTTCTATCTATTTTTACTATTTTTTTCTATTTTTATCTGTTAATTATTCTATTTTTTATTCAATTTTTAAAAATATTTTAGCTATTTTTTCTTATAAATTTTAGTAATTTTGCATTATCTTAATTATTTGCTATTTTTTATTAATTCTATTTAGTTTTTGTTATTCATTTTTAATTATTTAATCAAAAATATTATTATTTTGATAAAAATGTATATATAAAAGTTTTATTTAAATATATTATTGTATATATGTTAAAATATGGTCTATTTTAAAAATAACTATTTAATTATGGAGGCTTTTTATGACTGGATTAATAGATTTATTTAAGGAAGCTTTAGTCTATCCTACAAATGATTATAAGGCTTTACTCATTTTTGGAATAATTTTTCTTGTTGCAGATTTAACATCAGTATTAGGTTCCTGGGGTATTGAAATAAATGCAACTGTAGTCGGATTGCTTGGAATCGTTTCATTGATTCTTTATTTCGTAACACAAGGTTATCTCTTAAGTGTTTTAAAGGAATCAATAAATTTCAGTGAAGATATTCCTGCATTGGATATTTTTGCAAATCTTGTTGATGGATTAAAATTATTGGTTGTGGAAATTGTTTACTATATCATACCAACAATAATCGTTTTGATTGTCGGATGGCTTTCCGGAACCTATTCTGCTGTATTCAAGATTGTTGAATATATGGGTCAAGAGGTAACAAATACAACAGTGAACGCTACCTCTATGGTAAATACAGTTCCTCAAGAATATTGGGCTTCTTTATTCACTGGGCTTTTCGTCACTGTTATAGTTGCAATGATCCTATACATCATATTTGGCTTATTGTTGGAAATTGCAATGTGCAGATTAGCTAAATATGACAGTATCGGCGAAGCCATCAACATTGGGGAAGTGATTGGTGACATCCAAGAAATTGGTGTTGGAAGATATATCGGATGGTATATCCTTTTATTTGTCATTACACTAATTTTAGGATTAGTTTTAGGACTTATCACTGCTATTCCATATGTAGGTATCTTGATCGGATTATTAATTGTAGCCCCATTTATAGCTTTATTCGGTGCTAGAGCTTTAGGAAACCTTTACAGTGATGCAGAATAAACAAGCTTTTTAAGGCTTCGCCTTTAAAACCTTGATGAAAACTTTTCACAATTAGAGTTGATGTTATTTCGCTCTTTTTTCTATTTTTTTTATTAAATTTTCTTTTTTTAACTGATTTTAATGCTAAACTTTATATATCTTAAATTAGATAAATATTAAAGTATAATAATTATTTTACTATATATTTTATAGACTTATTTTAAAATATTGATTTAAAATATTATTATTTGGATTTATTGATAGAGGTTAAAGCTTGTTTAAATTAGATGAAAATTTAATTGGTGAATTTAAGAAACCATTAGGTAAATTGTATGTTGAATTTGAAGATGCAATACCTATGATTAAAGAAGCTAATTTTTTAATCTCTGTTGGTGATCAAACCACTAAAAATCTTGTTGATAATGATTTGATTCCTGATTTGGGAATCATTGACAATCGTATTCAACGTAAAGATCATAATCATGATATTATTCGTACAGAAAACATTTTTGAATCAGAAAATCCTGCAGGTACAATCACTGAAGATTTATGGGAAACCATAGAAAGAGCTATTTCTTTAACTTTAGAGGATAATGAAAATCGCATTATTGTAGTTGAAGGGGAAGAAGATCTTGCAGTTCTTCCATGCTTATTGATCGCACCTGAAGATGCTGTCATTCTATATGGTCAGCCTAATGAGGGATTGGTCTTTGTAAATGTTTGCGAAGGAAAAGACAAAGCCGCTAAACTTATGACTTATTTTAATAAGGAATAGTTTTTCTTAGCTTGTTTTGATAGATTATTTATTTATTAATAATAATTAAATTCAAACCCTAATAGAGAGGTTTTTATAATGGAAATCGAAATTATTGAAAAGAAAGAAAACGTCTTATTTGATAGAACTGAAGTAAAATTTATTGTTTCATATGTAGGAGAACCAACTCCTAAGCTTTTAGATGTCAAAAGCAAATTAGTTGCTATGCTTGACACTAAAAAAGAATTAATCGTTGTAGACAACATTCAACCAGGATACGGTGAACCTAAAGCAACTGGTTACGCTAAAGTCTATGGTAGAGAATCATCTTTAATTGATGTTGAAAAACCAAGCATCATTGAAAAGAACAAAGAACCAGAAGCTCCTGCTGAAGAAGAAGATGAAGCGGAAGAATAAATGATTAATGTTTAGGAGGATATTATTATGCCTGATAAAAAAGATTTATACACTGTAGAAGGAGACAAAATCGTAAGAAAAAACCCATTCTGTCCTCGTTGTGGTGAAGGTGTCTTCATGGCTGACCACGGTGACAGATTCGCTTGCGGTAAATGCGGATACACTGAAATGAAAACTAAAGAATAGATTTATTCTTTTCTTTACTTTTTTTACTTTTTTTAATAGTTTTAGTTTACTATACAATTTAATTTTCTATTTTTGCTAATTTTATCAATTAAGAATCAGAATCATCTTTTTTTTATTTAGTTTTTATTGGTTTTAAGTTCAAATTATCCTATTATATTAAGGATGAAAGGGCATCTAAGGTCAAATCAAACCTATAAAACTTTTTGTATAATTCAACAATCATGAAACTACAGCTTATTCAATGAAAATTAAGGTCATTTGAATAATGAAAAGGAAAACAAGTAAAACTTGTCTCAAGGTCACGACCATAATTTCACCTCCATCATTTGGGAAATTGAAGATTTATTTAAGATGTCGAAACCTTGATAATAGTTTAAATTAATTATTTATAAATTTAACGAATTTTCCATGCTCTATTTCTATTTAAATTGAAATATTGCCTTTATTTTATAAAAAATAGTTCTTTTAATAAATTTATATTGTATTAGATTATTATTTTGAATTTGGAAAATTTTAATTAATTGAAAGATTTGGCAAAAAGATTAGAATAAAAAGTGTCTTTATTAATATTTAAAAAATAGCATAGTATCAAATGTTAAATGAATCCAAAATTGGATTCTTTAACATTTCAATTTCCCAAAAATGGAGTTTACAAAAGGTGTAAACCCTTAAAAGATATTTTTAGAATATTTTGTTGAATTTAAATTATATTGTACATTTACACTGTTAATTTTAACATGATATCATGTTTAAAATTCTATGTGTAATCTTTTAATTTCAATTAAATGAAGAAAAGATTAATTCAATTAGCTGCTGTAATTTTTACAGTAATGCTTATGACTTCATGTTATT
>JADLKP010000141.1 GCA_016838945.1 Methanobrevibacter sp. | reverse complement strand
TAAAAATTTAATAATATTTATAAGTTATAAGACACAAAAATATATCTGAATAATTGGAGGAATATATTTGAGAACTATAAATGTTGGAGTTATAGGTGTAGGTGCAATGGGATACAACCATGCCCGCGTATATTCGAAATTAGAAAATGCTAATCTCGTAGCGGTGGCTGATGTAGTAAAGCCAACCTTAGATAAAGTTGTAAAAAAATATAAGACAAAAGGCTACTCAGAAATCGAAGACTTATTGAAAGACCCTGAAATTGAGGCAGTGAGTGTTTGTGTGCCAACAACCTTCCACCACGAAGTCGTAATGGAAGCCATAAAACATGGAAAGCACGTTTTAGTTGAAAAGCCAATTGCTTTTACTGCTGAAGAAGCTGAAGAAATGATTGAAGCCTCAAAAGAAGCAGGCGTAAAGCTTGCAACAGGACATGTGGAAAGATTCAATCCTGCAGTTCAAAAGGCTAAGGAACTCATTGAAAATGAGGTTATCGGCGATTTAGTAACAATTTCAGCTAAAAGAGTAGGCCCTTTCCCACCAAGAATAAAAGATGTAGGTGTGGCAATTGACCTTGCAATTCACGATTTGGATGTAATGAACTTCTTGATTGAAGCACCTGTCAAACAGGTTTATGCTACCATGAGCAGCATTTTAGATCAATCTGACTTTGAAGACCATGCAGAAATCATGATAAGCTTTGATGAAGACATTACAGGTATCTTAGAAGTAAACTGGTTAACTCCATACAAACGTAGACAAATTGAAATTACTGGTACCGACGGAATCATTACCATTGACTACATAGACCAAAGCATAGAAGTTTATGGTAAATTTGCACAGGATATCCAAATCAAACCAGTAGAGCCATTAAGTGAAGAATTAAACTCATTCTTATGTAAGATTGAAGCGGATGAAGAACCTGAAATTACAGGTGAAGACGGTCTTAAAGCTCTTAAGATGGTTCTTGCAGCAAACAAATCATCTAAAGAACACAGTCCAATCAATTTTAAATAATCTCATCTTCAAGATTACAAAGATTAGTTTGAAAATATATTCTTAAAATTAAAAAATATATTCTTAAAATTAAAATCAAAAATTAAAAAAATCAAATCATAATAATTATAACACATATAAGTGAGGAGAAAAAATGAACCAAGATCTTATTAATAGAGCTCAAGAACTTAGAAACCATGGATTTACCACTGGTGAAATAGCAGATGAGCTTAATGTATCAATGGATACTGCACAATGGTTAACCTTACAAAGAAAAGAGGAAACCGTTGAAGCAGAAGCCCCTGTTGACATTGCAATTAACTGGAACAGTTTAGGCGGAAGTGCTTCCAGACTCAGATATGTTGCAGCGGCCTTAAGTGACATTGCATTAAAACATGGCGACCTTGACCTTGTTTTAGGAATTGCAACAAGCGGAGTTCCATTTGCAACCATGATGGCAGATGTAATTGAGGAATTGACTGGAACCACTACATGCATATCCATTTTCCACCCTAAAAAACACAGAACTAATCCAACAAACAGTGATGAAGGGGCTATAAGCAGCAACTTTGGAACTGTTGAAGGTAAAAAAATAGTTGTTGTCGATGATGTAATCACCAGCGGTGACACCATCACAGATGTAATTAAAGTAGTTAAGGATCATGGTGGAGACCCAGTTGTAGTAACTGTTTTAATTGATAAGTCAGGACTCGAAGAAGTGGATGGAGTTCCTGTCGAATCATTAATAAAAGTAAGTCAATTACGTTAAATTAACTTACTTTATTTTTTTTATTAAAAATTTTTTTAGTTTTATAATTTACGAATTATTTATTTCATTTAATTTACGGATAATTCATTTCATTTATTTCCAAAATCATCCCAGAAATGAGTTTGGAAAACGCTGTTTTTACTTAGCTCTTCTAATTTTAGGAACAGATTCCAAGGCATGGACAGATTCATGTATTCATCTGGAATCAATCTTCTCATATGAGCCCTTGCTGCAAAGTCAAGTGGACTTAATACAGGAACAGGATCATCGCTATCCTTCTGTTCAAAAGTGAATGCACCAATAGCCTGACATGCAGAAGCTTGAGGAGTCATTATATGAGCGCTTTCAGCTCTGAATGAACCGTTCAATTGAAGTATTGCTGATAGTTCCATTGTGTTTAATGTGAATACAACAGAATCTGGAGTTTCCCCCTCTTCAAGAAGTTCTATTGGCTTGAAAATTACATACTGCCCTTCATCATAAAAAGGCCTATTCTTTATGTTTTCATATGCAGTATCAAAGTCTGAAAAGATTCTCTCACCCTTTTTAAACATTTCGGCAGTATGTTCCGGCATGAAGCTCAATCTATGAAGAAACGCTTCCTTATCCCTAGCAGACTCTACACCTAAAGATAAAAAGGTGGCTTGAAATTCCCGGTCTTCATCTGTCTTGAATCCAGTTCCCCAACCAAAACCTGCTGAAACGCCTCCACAAGTAATGTTTTCACGACCAAAAGCAGTGACTTTCCTTTTTGCAATGGCTTGTGCAACCAAAGACATTACACAACCGCCTCTGCCAGCCTTAGGAGCTAAAGCATCATCTGGTTTTTCAGCAGATTTAATCAATGCAATAGGATCAAACTGCCCATTCAATTCCTTTACAATATTAAATTCCATTTTAAAACAACCCTTTATAATAATTAATTTTAGATTTATGCAATGAAATATAAAGATTTTACTATTAAAAGGAAGAATAAAAATTAATAACTAAATTAAGTATTGAAAAAACCCAAATTCAAGCCCAAATCAAAGTTACCTTCCAGTTACAAAAAAGATTTATATATAGCGAACAATAATTAATATAAGAAATAAGATAATTCATGAGGTTAAAGATGAAAGAATTTGATAAAAATACTGAAATAGATTTTCTGATAAATGAATTGATTTCAAACAATGAAAGAATAGACAATAATATGGAAATTCCTGACGACTACGGCGAAAAGAGAAAATTGTTAAGGGCATTGATGAATACACAAACTCCCGTGCAGTTAAGTGATGAATTCTATGAAATTCAAGACAAGATCCTGAGGGAAGAAACAAATAATAAGGATTTGGTTTCCTGTAGGGATATAATGCCAATTAGCGAAAATCCTGAGGAAATAGACTCAAAAATAGCTTTATGGCAAGGGGACATCACTTGCCTAAAAGCAGATGCGATAGTGAATGCTGCAAACAGTCAGATGTTAGGATGCTTTATACCTTTGCATAACTGCATAGATAATCAGATTCATTCAGCTGCAGGATTCCAGTTAAGGATGGATTGCTATAATATCATGCAGGAGCAAGGCCATGAAGAGGAAAACGGAAATGCAAAAATCACATCAGCTTATAATCTCCCTTCAAAATATGTAATTCATACTGTAGGTCCAGCAATACCTTATGGACAAGAACCGGATGACAATGAAATAAGAGAGCTTGAAAGCTGCTACCAATCTTGTTTAAAACTTGCAGATGAATGCAATTTAAAATCAATAGCTTTTTGTTCAATATCCACTGGAGTCTTCAACTTCCCAAAGGACCAAGCTTCAAAATTAGCTATTGAAACAGTAAGGAACTATTTGAAGAATAAACCAAATACAAACCTTGAAAAGGTAATATTCAATACATTTTCAGACGATGCGACAGAAATCTATAGGAAAAACCTTAAATAGGAGGCTAATTGATGGAAGACTACAATGCAAGAGTGAAAAAATTGAAAGAACTGATTGATGATGCAGATTACATATTAATAGGTGCAGGAGCAGGACTATCAACAGCTGCAGGAGTTGAATATGGAGGGAAAAGATTTACAGACAACTTCCCGGAATTTATTGAAAAATATGGATTTCAGGACATGTATACATCCATGTTCTATCCATTCAAAAGCCCTGAAGAAAGATGGGCATATTTTGCAAAGCATGTTTATATGAATAATATAGGAATAGAAGGAACAGACCTTTATGAAAAACTGTTCAGCATAGTGAAAGATAAGGATTATTTCGTAATCACAACAAATACTGATGACCAATTCCTGAAATCAGGATTTGACAAGGACAGGTTCTTCAGAACACAGGGAACCTACAGCAAAATCCAATGCTCAAAGGCATGCCACAATAAGTTATATGACGATACAGAATTGATCCTGAAAATGATGGAAAAGACGGATGGAGACTTGAAGATACCAAGTGAACTTGTTCCTATTTGTCCAGTTTGTGGAGAGGAAATGGACTTGAACTTAAGAAAAGACAGCTTCTTTGTAGAGGATGAGGAGTGGCATGAACAAAACCAAAATTACATTGATTTTAGACAAAAGGCCTTAAATGGAAAATTGCTCCTATTGGAATTTGGAATAGGTTTCAACACTCCCATCATAATACGTTTCCCATTTGATGATTTGGTCAAATCACATGAAAATGTGAATCTTGCAAGATTCAATAGAAGCCATACTGAATTGACTGTAAAGCTTAACGGAAATTACTATTTGGTTCCAGAAGATGAACTGGGCAATTACATATCCCAAGACATTAAAGATAAATATATTCCTTTCAATGAGGATATCGACAAAACATTGGATTATTTTATCTAAGATAATCCAAAAAACACCAAAAACTATATAAATGGCCAAAATCAACAAATTATAAAAGGGTGATATTATGATTGAAAATAATATATGTTTATTGACTGACAGCTATAAGCTCACTCACCACTACCTATATCCAAAAGGTACTGAAAGAATATATTCTTATCTTGAAAGCAGAAGTGGTGCTGAGTTTAACAAAACTATTTTTTACGGCCTGCAATACATTCTTAAAAAATATCTTGTTGGGAATGTTGTAAGTGAAGAGAAGGTATTGGAAGCTGAAAGGCTTGTGGATGCACACATTGCACCAGGAATCTTCAATACTGATGACTGGATGTACATTGCACAGGAACTGGATGGAAAACTTCCAGTTGAAATCAAGGCAGTTGCTGAAGGAAGTCCAGTTAATGTAGGAAATGTCATGATGACAATTGAAAATACAGACAAGCATGCTTACTGGTTACCTAATTACCTTGAGTCACTTCTCCTTCAAGTGTGGTATCCATCAACCATTGCAACATTGTCTGCAGAAGTCAAAAAGCTCTGCAACTTCTATTTGGATGTGACCGGATCATCTAAAGACAATCTTAACTTCATGCTGCATGATTTCGGTTATCGTGGAGCAAGCTCAACAGAATCTTCAAGACTTGCAGGATCTGCACACTTATTAAGCTTTTCAGGAACAGATACAGTGCCATCACTTGCAATCCCTGAAAACTATTACAACACCAAAGACATTCTAGGATTTTCAGTCCAGGCTACAGAACATAGTGTAATGACTGCAATGGGGCCAGACGGCGAAATGGAACAGGCAATGAATATTGTTAAGAATGCCCATGATGGAATACTATCCATTGTAATAGACAGTTACAACTATAAGAACTTCTTGGAAAATGCATGCTTAAAAGGACATGAACTAAATGAGGAAATCATAAATTTCCTAAACAAGACTGAAGGAAACAAGATTGTATTCCGACCGGATAGTGGAGAACCTATCTCAACAACAATCGATTGTCTTGAAATCATTGAAAGAGGATTCGGAACCCAAGAAAATACCAAAGGATTCAAAACATTCAATGCAAATATAGGCCTTCTTTGGGGAGACGGTTTGAATTACCAAAAGATAAGGGATATTCTCTTCGGCATAAAGGCTCAAGGATGGGCTGCTGAAAACCTCATTTTCGGAATGGGTGGAGGATTGCACACTGCAGTAAATAGGGATACTCAAAGAAATGCATTCAAATGTTCTGCCCAACTAAGAGATGGGGAGTGGATTGGCATCTTTAAAAAACCATTGGACAGCAGCAAAAGATCCAAAAAGGGAAGATTCAAATTATTGATAAATGATGAATTTGAATACAGCACTGTCCCAATAGAATCTGAAGGGGATGACCAATTAAGAACTGTCTTTAAAGATGGAGAATTATTGATTGATGATTCCTTTGAATCTATAAAAAGTAGAACAGAAGCTTACAATAAGTTTCCTTTGAATTAAATTAAATTAAATTAATATTTTAAAATTAAATTATTAAAAATTATTAAAAAAATATTAA
>JADLKP010000140.1 GCA_016838945.1 Methanobrevibacter sp. | reverse complement strand
AATTACAAAAAGTAATAAAAAAATTGAATAAATTATTAAAAATTTTATAATGAAATTGCATAAAAAAGAAAAAATCATGAACTTTTTTATAAAAAAATGAGAAAATTGGAAAGATAAAAATTGAAAAATCAAAAATAATAAAAATAGTAAAACTAGAAAATAAAAAAAATAAAAAGAATAAATTATTTTGTATTGTTTTGAACCATAATCAGCTTACCCGTGGATGGATCCTTATACACCTTACCCATCTCGGTATAACCTTGACCGGTTTGGTTGCTTGTATCTGGAGTCTCATTCAGTATTTGACCTTCCTGAACTTCTGTGACTTCCTGGTTCATAGCTTCCATAACCTGCTCCTTCTGTTCTGGAGTCAAGTTCTCATTAAATAGAACACTTTGCATGTTCCATGCAAGCACTAGGAATACAAGCAAACCTACAGCTATAACCAACATTGCATCCACAAGGTTTGCGGTTCCTGCCATAGGGTCTTCTTCCTCACTTTCAAAACGTCTATTGCATCTTCGACGTGCCATAATAATCACCAAAATGAACAATGAATTTATTATAAAATCATCAAATTTGAACAATGAATTTTTTTATAAATTCATCAAATCTTAAACTTATGAATTCCTATCTATTGTAAAATTTTTAAATTATATTGTATACAACATATTTGCTTGTTTTTAAAAATTAAATGATAAAAACAAATATTTTGAAAGAAATGTTTTTTGCAGTTTTCAATAAAAACAACATGAATTTTCATATATACAATATACTTTTCAAATCACTTCCAGTGACTATTTCAACCTTTCATCCCTTCTGTCAATATTGTCTAAAATCGCATCCATCAATGCATCAAGGTTCGCCAAATATTCACCAAACCATCTACGTCTTAGCTTGGAGGCCAAGTATGTGGCTGCACCTGATCCAATACCTAAAATGGTGGTGTTGAATGCAACTGTAATTGCACTTGCAAGGGTAGTGACATCACCTGTACCTAAAGCTGCAAGACCTGGACCCATAGGAATCAAGGTTCCCATCAACCCAAGAGTAGGGCCAACCCTGGTAATGATGTCTGTCTTTTGAAGATTTTGAGTAATCTTGTCCTCTTCATTATCAATCAATCTACGAGCCAAAGTCTCTCTTGATTTTTTGCTGAGATGTTCAGAATCAGCCAATTCCATCAAAACGCTCTTTTGAGACTTTTGAATATCAGCATTATTTACAATACTTTTAATATCCTCAGAAGACTCTGCATCATAAATGTCGTAAATCATTTCTTTGATTAATTTAACAGGTACTTTCTTTCGTGAAAAGTATTCTGATAATAGCTTCCCTAAAGTATATACAGCGAATATTAAAATTAATAACAAAAGAATGATTACAGGTATCTGTAAACCTTGACTTATAGCTGACAATGAAGTGTTTAGGAATTCGCTTGTCCAGTTCATGCCTGAAGAAAGGGAGAATCCCCCTCCAGATTGATACATAGCTTCATTAGCAAGAATTATAACATTATTTATAGCCATTAAATCACCGATAAAATAAAATGATCTTAAAAAATAATTTTCAAGTTCTAAACAATAAAAATAAATTAATCAATTTGAATTAACAAATTGATTAAAAACTAATTATCTATTTGATTACAACCTTTCCGGTTTTAGTAGTTGCAAGGTATTTGGAATCACCTGCAAATTTGACTGTAACCTTATAAGTTTTCTTTTTGGATAATTTAACCTTTACAGTCACAACACCTTTGGCATTGGTCTTTGCAGTGTATTTCTTTCCATTTACTGTAAATGTAACTTTTTTGGACTTGATTACTTTTCCAGTTGAATCCTTAAGTGTTGCAGTCAATTTTTTGGTTTTAGCTGCTCTCTTAAATTTCTTGGTAGGTACAGTCAATTTGGTTTTGGTCTTGGTGACCTTGACCTTAATGGATTTGGAACTTGCAGCATATGTCTTGTCGCCTGCAAACTTAAGACTTACGGCAAATGTCTTGACTGTTGTTAAAGTCAATTTGATTTTGGCAACTCCTTTGGAGTTGGTTGTAGCAGAGAATGTTTTACCATTGACTGTGGCAGTGATCTTTTTGCCTGAAAGCAATTTCTTGTCTCCATCCTTGAGAGTGACATAAACATATTTTCCAGTATTTGTTACAGTGTATGTTTTGCCGGATGAAGTCAAGCTAGTGGATTGTTTAGTTAATGTAAGCTTTCCGCTTGCACTTGAGGATGC
The DNA here is from genome assembly GCA_016838945.1 of Methanobrevibacter sp. Taxonomy (GTDB): domain Archaea; phylum Methanobacteriota; class Methanobacteria; order Methanobacteriales; family Methanobacteriaceae; genus Methanobrevibacter. The sequence continues at coordinate 3,991 of JADLKP010000140.1, read as the reverse complement.
ATATTCGCCATCCCCTGCAAAGCTTGCAGAAATGGCATAGGTTCCTCCAGCATTTAAGTTCACTTTCACAGAAGCGACACCGCTTGCATCGGTTGTGCCGGTGTAGGTAACTCCGTTTACTACAAACTTAATGGTTTTGCCTTTAAGAGCCACACCATTTTCATCTTTAAGAGTGGCTTTAATGGTTTTTGTAGCAGTAGTCTTATATGAAGCATTTGAAACGCTTATTGAAGTTTTGATTTTGCGAACTGTTATGGTTCCAGTTGCAGAGGATTCGAAGTATTCGTCGTCTCCATCAAATTTCATTAAGATCTCATATGTTCCGGCGGCTTTAACGTTGCATTCTATATATGCAGCACCATTTTCATCAGTGGTGCAATTGATTTGCTCATTATTGAATGTAAAGCTAACAGGTTTGTTTGCTAATACATTTCCTTCCTTATCTTTTAAAACCGCTTTAAAGATTACAGTTTCATTTTTAACTTCTTGAACAGTTACTACAATATTGTCAAATGAGAATTCAGTTCCTAAAGTAATGAAGAATTCATTGTTTTCAATTATATTAGGTGCACTGGTATTGTAATTGACTATTTTAGGGCTTGGCTTTCCAACTGTAACATTGAATATATTGTATTCAATGTCTGAATCGATTGCCTTATTTCCTAATAAAAGACCTACACCAAGATAATGGCCTCTGATTGTGACATTATTGTATGTAAATGTATTGTTTGCAGATCCAATAGCTGTACTGTTCAATGGTGCCCCTACAATACCGATGCCATAAATGACTGGGTCATTTGACTCCAATACAATAGAGTTGTTGGTAATTGTATTGTTGAAACCGCCATAATGGACAAATACACCTGCAATTGTATTATAAGACTCATTTAAATTATAGTCTTCGCCAAGAGAGGATGTGACTTCAACAGTATTGTTTGCAAAGAGAACATTGGATGAATGCACCATAAGGAACCCGTAGGTTCTGTAAAGACCGGAAACCATATGTGAACCAGGAACTACACCATCCAAAATGGTGCTGGAACTTGATCCAGAGCCATCTGGGCATATGATTGTAGTGCCGTCTGGACACACATAGTTTCCATCCTCATCAATTGTATATTCACCAGAACCATAAACGGTGCCGTTTGGACAGATAATGGAACCATCTGGGCAAATTTGAGTGCCGTCAGCACAAATCATGGACCCGTCAGGACAGATGGTTGTGCCGTCTGCGCATATTGTGGTTCCGTCAGGACAGATTACAGATCCATCAGGACAGACTGTGCTTCCATCAATGCAGATAACTTTGCCGTCTGGACAGATTACAGTACCGTCAGGACAGATGTAATTGCCTGTTTCATCATCAATAGTATATGCACCGGAATCAATAACGCTTCCATCAGGACAAGTAATTGAACCATCTACACAGATTAAGTATCCTCCTGCAACCAATTTATCCCCATTTTCATATAATAATGTACCGTCAAGGCAATATGTAACGCCATCGACACAAATGGAGCCGTCAGGACAAATGGTAGCACCTTCACTAATTACAGATCCATCAGGACAGATAATTGAGCCATCAGTGCAGACAATGGAACCGTCAACACAAATTCTATAATCCTCTGAACTGATTTTTGTGCCGTCAGGACATTCAATAGAGCCATCAGGACATATTGTGTATCCATCAGGGCATACAAATGAGCCATCATTTGAATAATAATTGAGATAACCGTCAAGGCAACTTCTATTGTTTAAGAGATAAACTTCACCGCATCCAATAGTATTAAGAGTGTTTCCAACAATGGTAAGGTCTCTTGAATTGAATGAAAGAATAGCTGAAGTGAAGTAGTTTCCTCTTGCTTCCAAGTTATTGTTGATTATGTTACAGTTAGAGGAATCAAGAACATAAATTGCAAATGCAGAGTATGAATCAAATATTGAAATGTTACAGTTTCTAATGGTTGCATTGGAGACATTGTTTATTTGAATACCCCACATCCTATCCGCATTGCCTTCATTAGGATTGTTTATTGTAATGTTTTCAACAAGGACATCATTATCTTCAATTATGAATGTTGTATCATTGAAAACTGCATTTACACCAGTGATTGTCACCTTATTGTTGATGTGCAATTTTCCTTTGCTGTTGAATGCACCAACAAATACCAAGGTGTCATTTTCCTTAACTCTGGAATTTAAATTGCCTGATGAAGAGAAGAATTCATAGAAATTAGTTTCAATGATATAATGAATGACTTCGTCATCATCGATTGGATCGCTTCCAGAATCCCCTGTATTATTAAACAATATGATGTTAGTACAGTTTGGGTCCACATCTATTACTTTGGTAGCTGTACTATGAAGGTCATTGTTTTGAATAATGAAATCATGAGGATAAGCTTGTCTTGATTTCTTTTCTAGTATAATAGCTGATTTGCCTGAATCGATTATATTGTAGGAAATCACAATGCCACTGACATCTCCATAGGAGCGAATACCATAACCTGTTACATTGATTTCATTATTGCTAGCAAAAATATTATTCGCACTTAATTCCATACCTTTACCAGTTATGTTCCTTAATACATTGTCAGTGATATTGGAGTTCTTTCCAGCATAAACAGCTGCACCACTTTCATTGATGATACAGTCTGAAACAATATTCTCCGTTATCACCGCATTTGAACCTGCATAGATTGCATAATCTCCACCAAAATCATTTGTATCCCCACTATACCAAGTACCATGGATTCTGGAAACATTGTTTCCTATGATCTTATTTCCTGACTGGGTAGCACTAATACCTCTGTATGCATTGTAAACAGTGTTATTTAATATTTCATTGTGTGCACCCATAGCCTGAATTGCATAACAGAATGAAGAAGGTATAGGAACTTTGCCATTATCATCAAGGGCCCATTCGATTCCCCTTATACTGTGAACAGTATTGTTGAAAATGGTATTGTAGTTATTTGCACCACCGCCTTGACCCATTTCTCCACCATTAAGATAACCTGTAAGGTAAATTCCATTTGAATCATTTGTGATTACATCATTGTTAGAAATATTGTTGTAGTTAGATCCACTTAATACAATAGCTGATGGATGACCCCAACCAGTAACATAACAAGTGGTTTGAAGCTTATTGTTCAAAATATTTGAATTGTTTACTGTATCGAACAAAATCGGATAGGATTTACTTGCATTTGAGAAGATATCACAGTTTGAAATGCTAATATCGCTTACATTAAATGCATTGAAGACAGGAGTTTCCAATTTGCTCATAGTTAATTTTAAATCAGAAAATTCTGTTCCATCTGCACCTTCAATGATTTTGAAATTACAGTCTGTAAATCTTGCAGTCTTGTCAGTTGATTTGAAGGTTAATGGAATATTAATTATAAAAGTCAATTTACTGAAACTTCCAGAACAATCCAATACATCTCCAGCTTTCAATTTACCAGAAATAATAGTTCCGTTTGATGTGAAGTAAGTATTGTAATTGCTTGACTTGAATGTGTATGAAGACCCAAGATTAGATGCTTTTAGACTATTCTTATCAGTTATTGAATTTTCATCATCAATAGCTTCACCATCAATAGCCCCTACATCAGATATTGCATCTTCAGCATTTAGACTATCCCAACTATCAGAATTATCTGCTTGGCTTATCTCAAGATTGGAATTATCCATTTCTCCAACAGATGTACCGTCATCTGTAGAATCAATATCGGCTAAAATATCCCCCGCACTATTGGAATCCATGTCAGTTTCAGCTGCACTAATGGATCCGATAGCCAATATCAGCACAATCAATAATCCTAATAATGGAATAATTTTATTAGAATTCATAAGTTGTCACACCTCTTTTTTTAAATCATCAGTTTACTAATTTTTTCCCATTAAAATAATTCATATAACAGTTTAGTTTTTCAATTTAAACTTATAAAAAACTAAAACATATTTTATAAATTATAAAATAATATTT
>JADLKP010000139.1 GCA_016838945.1 Methanobrevibacter sp. | reverse complement strand
AATAAAATAAATTAAACTAAATAAAATAAAATAAATTAAACTAAATAAAATAAAATAAACTAAACTAAATTAAAAACATTTATATAATACAAAATTAATAATAACAATGTAAATACATTAAAATAAATTAAAGTTATTAAAATCAATATTAATTATTTAATAAAAATATTGATTAGAATCAGGTAGTTTGAATTAAAATAAAAAAAAATTAAGTTAAATTAAAAATAAAGAGTAAATGAATCTAAAATAATGAAATAATTCACTATGAAGAAATATAGAAATTACAATAAAATAAATCAGATGATAGAAATTATTTAAAAATTGTCCAAAATAACGAAACTATTATATATAATGTATAACATAATAAGAGTAAGTTAGGAAAAGAGTTATAATTGTAAGCATTTAATTGGTTTTATCTATTTATATGACTTAATGAAACCTAACGATTTCTAATTTTAATAATAATTTCAATCATTTTTAATAGTATATGGAAAAATTTATACTTTTAGATTATATTTATTATTTAAGATTATTTTATACTTTAAATTTAATTTTACATTATTATACGAGGTGTATTAATATGGCTGATAAAAACACTTTTGAAGGTACCACTACTGTGGGCATTACCTGTACAGATGGTGTTGTATTTGCAAGCGAAAGAAGAGCAAGTATGGGAAACCTTGTTGCTCACAAAGTAGCTGAAAAAATATTCAAAATTGATAATCATATTGCAGCAACCATTGCAGGATCTGTTGCAGGAGCACAAGGCCTAATGAAAGTCATCAGTGCTGAAACTGCATTATACAGATTAAGAAATGGTAAAGATATTAGTATCGAAGCAGCTGCAGCTGTAAGTTCTAACATATTACGCTCCTCACCTGCATATGTACAAACTCTTATCGGAGGAGTAGATGACACTGGTGCATCCATTTATTCTTTAGATGCAGCAGGCGGTATGATTAAAGATACCTTCATTTCTACCGGTTCAGGTTCTACATTTGCATATGGTGTTCTAGAAGACAGATTCCATGAAGACATCACTGTAGAAGATGCTAAAGAATTAGCTGTAAGAGCTATTAAAGCAGCTACAGAAAGAGACACCTATTCTGGAAATGGATTCTTGGTAGCGGAAGTTACTAAAGACGGATTCAAAATGTTAGAAAAAGAAGAAGTTGAATCTATTGTTGAAAAAATCAATAGCTAAAAAATATATACGAATTATTATTTTTTAACTTTATTTTACAACTAATTTTACATATTACAGTATAGATAGCATATGCAATAAATTAAGTAAACATCTTTTTTATGACACACAAGCTGTTTATTTAAGTGAGAATATTGAATTTAGATTCGTGGATTATTCAATATTCTTTAATATTTTTTTCATTAATCTTTTAACAATCAGTCCCTTATTGGCAAATTTAATGGATATTTTTGAAAAAAACCATGAATGGCTTATTTAAAAATTAACCAAAATTTACTTAACGAATATTTCAAGGATAATCATAAAAATTCATGGAAATATTGATTTTATACCATATGCTAATTTTATACGTCTATTTTTCGAAGTGATAATATGGCTTCAAATGTTTTAGAAGAAATCAAACAAAAAATCATGAAAAAACTACCTGATGAAGTTCAATTAGCTAATATTGAATTTGAAGGTCCTGAGGTTGTCATATATACAAAAAACCCAGACATTGTAGCAGACAATGGGGACCTAATCAGAAATTTAGCAAAGGAACTTAGAAAAAGGATTATAATCAGATCAGACAAATCAGTTTTATTGGATTATGAGGAAACTATTCAAAAAGTAAGTGAAATCGTTCCGGAAGATGCTGAAATAACCAACATCACTTTTGATGAAGTGACCAATGAAGTGGTTATCGAAGCAACCAAACCTGGACTTGTAATCGGAAAATATGGAGTCACCTCTAGAGAAATCGTAAGAAAAACCGGTTGGGCTCCAAAGATCTTAAGAACTCCACCAATCAGATCAGATATAATCGATAGAATCAGAAATACCTTAATGCGCAACAGTAAGGAAAGAAAGAAAATCCTGCAAACTTTAGGTGCAAGAATCCACCAAGGTGGAAAATATCCTAATGAATGGACAAGATTAACTGCAATGGGAGGATTTAAAGAGGTAGGACGTTCTTGTATGTTACTTCAAACTCCAAACAGCAGAGTATTGCTCGATTGTGGAGTAAATGTAGCGGGCCAAGATGAAAAAAGTTCATTCCCAATGCTCGGAGTTCCTGAGTTTTCAATTCAAGACCTTGATGCTGTTGTAGTATCTCACGCTCACTTGGACCACTGCGGATTCATTCCTTATCTTTACCACTATGGATACGAAGGACCTGTTTACTGTACCACTGCAACAAGAGACTTGATGACCTTATTGCAATTGGATTACATTGATATTGCACATAGGGAAAACAACCCACTCCCATTCAATGTAAAGCATGTGCAAAAAATGATCAAACATACCATCACCCTTGATTATGGTGAAGTGACTGACATTTCTCCAGACATTAAATTGACATTGCATAATGCTGGACACATTTTAGGTTCTGCTATGTGCCACTTCCACATCGGTGACGGAGCACACAACTTGCTTTACACTGGAGACTTCAAATACGAAAGAAGCAGATTATTGGAAGCTGCAACCACAAGATTCCCAAGAGTGGAAAGCTGCATTATGGAAAGTACCTATGGGGGACATGAGGATGTGACCCCATCAAGAAACAATGCAGAAAAAGAATTGATGAAAACCATCTACAAAACCTTGAAACGTGGCGGAAAAGTATTGGTTCCTGTATTTGCTGTAGGAAGGGCACAAGAATTGATGATTGTACTTGAGGAATACATGCGTCATGGAATGATTACAGAAGTGCCAATCCACCTTGACGGTATGATTTGGGAAGCAACTGCAGTGCACACTGCAAGACCTGAATACCTAAGCAAGGATTTGAGAGACCAAATTTTCCATATGGGAAGAAACCCATTCATTGCAGAATCATTCAATAAGGTTCAAAACAATGCTGAAAGAAAACAGATTGTTGAAGGAGAACCGTCAATCATACTTTCAACTTCAGGTATGTTAACAGGAGGAAACTCTGTAGAATACTTCAAATGGTTATGTGAAGATAAAAGAAACACTATCATTTTCGTAGGTTACCAATCTGAAGGATCTCTTGGTAGAAGAATCCAAAAAGGACACAAAGAGTTACCATTTGAGGATGAAACAGGTAAAACAAAAGTCTACAATGTAAAAATGGAAGTGAAAACCATTGAAGGATTCAGTGGCCACTCCAACAGAAGACAATTGATGGAATTTGCAAAAAGATTGCATCCAAGACCTGATAAGATCATTACCTGTCACGGAGACCCATATAAAACTGTTGACTTGGCTTCAAGCATTCACAGAAGTTATAAAGTTGAGACTAAAACTCCACTTATTCTTGAAGCGACTAGACTTCAATAATCAAGATAATGATTTGATTATTGATTAAATTTTCATTAATTTTAATATAATATAAATAATAGCTAAAACAAATATTAGAATGTTAGTTATTATTTAACTAGTATAACTAATTTTTAACTAGTAAAACTAATTATTTAATAGCCAAATAAAAATAAAAACTTTAAAAAAAATTATTATTAGGTGAATTTTATGGTTACTTACTCAGAATCTGGTGTAGACATTGATTTAGAAGCATTGACTGTTTCAAAATTAGCTTCAAAATTACAGCCAACATTGGAATACAGAAATATTATAACTGATAGCGGACACTTTGCAGCATTGGTTGAACTTGGCGATAAGGCTATTGCTATGAGTACCGATGGTGTAGGAAGCAAAATATTAGTTGCAAAAATGATGGAAAAATATGACACTGTTGGAATCGATATGATTGCAATGGTAGTTAACGATATCCTTTGTGTAGGTGCAGAACCTATTGCATTGGTAGACTACTTGGCAGTCGAAGAACCAGACCCAAAAGTAGCTGAAGAAATCGCAGATGGTCTTGTCAAAGGTGCCGAAGAATCACAAATCGCAATCATCGGTGGGGAAACCGCTTCTCTTCCAGGAATTGTAAAAGACTTCGACTTAGCAGGAACTGGAATCGGTTTTGTAGACAAGGATAAAATCATTACCGGTGCAGATATTGAAGAGGGAGATATCTTAATTGGCCTTAGAAGCAGCGGTATTCACAGTAACGGTTTAAGTCTTGCAAGAAGAGCAATATTTGAAGACGGAGGATTCACTGTAGATGACAAAATGCCAAATTCCGATACAAGCATCGGAGAAGAATTATTGAAACCAACCCAATTATATGTTAAAGCAATTGTAGAACTTTTAAAACATGACTTTAACATCAAAGGTCTTGCTCACATGACTGGTGGTGGAGTAAACAACCTTTCAAGACTTAAAAAAGGAATTGGTTTTGACATTACAGATTATCCTGAACCACAAGACATTTTCAAATTAATCTATGAACAAGGAGTTCCTTTAGAAGAAATGTATAAAGTTTTCAATATGGGAGTTGGATTCTGTGTTATCGCAAGCCCTGAAGAAGCTGACGCAGTTGTAGAAGCATTGAATGAAAATATTGAAGCTTTCAAAGTAGGAACAGTTACCGATGAAGAAAAGATAACTGTAAAAACATTTGAAGGAACTGTAATCGAATACTAATAAGAAAAATAAACATAAAATTCCAATAATAATTAATTGATTTTAAATCACTTTAAAAAAAAAAAATAAAATGCATTAAAATAAATCTTACAAAGATTTTCAACAATCACCAATCATAGAAAGGAGGGAAAGAATGAGGATTAGTGTTGAAAACGAAAGAAAACTTGTTAATGAAATCTTAGTCAATATAGGAGTGCAAGAAGATCATGCTAAAGTAATCACTGAAGCAACCTTAGACTCTGACTTAAAAGGTTTCACTTCACATGGGCTTGGAAGATTCCCACAATACATTAGAGGAATAAAAAACGGTTTCATTGAAACCAAAGGTGACTACGAAGTTGTAAAGGATGAAGATTCCATTGCACTCATTGATGGGAAAAGCTTGTTTGGACAATATGTTGCACATGAAGCTATGATGATGGCAATCAATAAGGCAAAGAAAACTGGTATTGCTGCAGTAGGTACCTTCAATTCAAACCACTTTGGAATTACCGGATATTACTCTGACTTAGCTATTAGACATGATATGATTGGTATTGTAATATGTAACACTGAACCTGGAGTTGCTCCTTTAGGCGGTAAAAAAGCTATTCTCGGAACTAACCCAATAGCTATCGGCATACCTTCTGAAACTTATATTGCCGTTGATATGGCAACTTCTGTAAGCGCTAGAGGAAAACTATTGGAAGCTAAAAGGAAAGGTGTGGAAATTCCTCCAAACACTGCAATCGATAAGGATGGAAACCCTACCACTGATCCTGAAGCTGCTTTAAGTGGTTCTATCCTCCCATTCGGTGGAGTAAAAGGATACGCTTTAAGCTTCATGATTGAAATCATGTGCGGACCTCTCGTGAATGCAGCATTCGGTACTCATGTAACTGGTACTGCAGGAGATTACAAGGAAGACTGTAACAAAGGAGACTTGTTTGTAGCAATCAACCCTGCAAAATTCGTTTCAATTGATGCATTCAAAGAACAAGTCGAAGAATTCATCAAAGAAATCAGAGAATCAGGAGACACCTTTGTACCAGGTGACCTTGAAGTAAAAAGAATTGCTGAAAATGAGAAAAATGGTTTAGAAATAGATGAAAAACTCTATGAAACTTTACAAACCATTTGTAAAGATACAAATATCGATTTAGACAGTTACTTAACTGAATAAATCTAACTTTTTATTTTTACTTTTTTTACTTTTTTTACTTTTTGCTATTTTTACTTTTCAATGTTTTTTAGATATTACTAATTTTTAAAAATTTTCAAATTTTATATTCTTCATATTTTTCAACCACCTTTTTTAAAAATTTTTATGAAAAAAATACTAAAATTTTTAGCATTTCAATGAGTGTATTGAATTTAATAATAAAAGTTTATTAAATAATAATTTAAATCAAAAAGTATTAAAATTATCAATCGATTAATTAAAATACTAAAAGTATAAACAATACTATAAAATATGATAAGTTGAGATGTAGATGACACAAATGAAAAATAGCAAAGTAGTGCAAAAATGAAAAAATGATTTTATGAAAATATAAAATTGTGATAAAATTAAAAAA
>JADLKP010000138.1 GCA_016838945.1 Methanobrevibacter sp. | reverse complement strand
ATATTAAATTAAAAATATGTTAATAAAAATTAATAATATGTTAATAATATTAGATTAATAATAGAAAAATTTTGGTGGCTTCATGATAGAATTAACTACACCTATTACTGATGATGATATTAATAAACTGAAAGCTGGGGATGTCATCGCAATCTCCGGTCAAATATTGACAGCAAGAGATCAAGCACATAAAAGAATCTTGGAAGAGGGAGCTCCTTGTGACATTAAGGGGGCAGTTCTGTTTCATGCAGGACCTATCATTCAAGAAGGGGAAGATGAAAATGATGGGGAAACCAAATATGTAATGGTTGCAGTAGGCCCTACAACTTCCATGAGAATGAATCCATACGAATCAGATGTATTGGATATGGGTGCTAAGATCATCATAGGTAAAGGTGGAATGGACGATTCTGTCAGAGAGGCATTAATCAGAAACAATGCAGTTTATGTGGTGGCAACAGGGGGTTGTGCCGCATTGTATGTAGATAAGGTCAATGAGATTAAAGGGGTAAGTTGGCTAGACCTTGGAATGCCTGAAGCTATTTGGGACTTGGATGTAGTATCCTTCGGTCCTTTGATTGTAGCTATGGATGCTCAAGGAAACAGCCTTTATGATTAATTCAGTTATTATTATTAAAAAATATTTAAATTAATTAAATTTTTATAGGTAAAATGAAATTCAGGAATGGAATAATTATCATTTTATTATTGATGGCTTTGGTTTCAATTCCTATAAGCTTTGCAAGTGATTTGGATGCAGATATTGATTCAAATCAATTGTATGATAATGATTTGGTAATTGATCAAGAATTGGATGAAGATATCGTTTCTGATTCTGATTCAAATGGTTATAATGAGGAATCTGCAGTTTTTAATGAGAATATTCAAGCATCTGATGATGAATATGGCGAAGGTAGTCAGTATGAGGTCTTATCAGATGCTGGGGAAAATCTTTTGTCAGATTCATCCGGTCATGATGGAAATGTTTTGCCGGATTTGGACACTGATTTTGCTAATCCTGAAATAAATTGCAATGACAGCAATACAATATATGTAAATGCTTCCTATACTGGTTCAGAGCAGTACGGTACTAAATTGAATCCTTTCAAAAGTATTGCAGATGGATTCGATCATTTATCCGCCTATGGCATAAGCAACATATTCATTGCAAAGGGAACATATAGCATTACCAATAAGCTGCATGTTTCCAAATCAATCAATATTATTGGAGAAGACTCTAAAAACACTATTGTCGATGGTTTGAACCAGACTCAATTGCTATATATTTCATCAAAAAACATTGTTGTAAATATAATCAATCTAACTTTCACTAAAGGTTCAAATCAGAAAGGAGGGTCTATTTATAATTGGTATTCTTGTTTAAATATTATCAATTCTATTTTTAAGAATAATTACATTAATTCAAGTAGTTTAAGTGAAGGTGGGGTTATTTATAATTATGCGGGGTACATTAAAATTTATAATTCCACTTTTTTGAACAATTCGTTATATGGATTAAATAACAAATTTGGTGCGGTTATCAATAATAATTTGGGTGAATTAAGTATTTTTAACACTAAATTCATTAATAATAGTATTAATGGAAGATATAGTACTGGTGGAGTTATCTTTAGCTATAAAGGATTTTTAACTTTATTTAACTCTTCTATTTCAAATACTTTACTTAACTCTACTAATAACTCTTTAGGTGGTGCCATTTCAATTTGGGATGGACGTTATACTTATATAATCAATTCTACAATTTCCAGCAATACAATCAAAGGAAATTTTGTCTACGGTTCAGCTATTGCTCATAAAGGAGTCTTGCTTGAGATAATCAATTCAACAATCTCAAACAATTATGCAAATGGAACATCTGCAGCTAACAGCACAGTCTATAATATGAATGGAAATTATCACTTTGAAAATACAAACTTCACAAATAATGGAATCAAAACCGTAAATTCAAATATATTGTCCTGTCTTGAAGACCAATTGATTATTTCAAATATTGCAGATGTTGATTTGTTAGGTGATTTGCCTTCCAGTTATGATTTAAGGGACCTTGGTTTAGTCACAAGCGTTAAAAATCAAGGTAGCAATGGTGACTGTTGGGCATTTGCCATATATGCCGCTTTGGAATCATATCTCCTGAAATTTGAGAATATCACTTATGACTTCTCAGAAAACAACATGAAAAATGCAATGTATGAAAATGGAACATACGGTACTGAAGAAAATGAAAGTGGGGGAAATCATATTATGGCCTTTGCTTACCTATTAAGGGGAAGTGGGCCTGTAAATGAAAGTTTGGACCCTTATTCTTCTTTCATTCCTCTTGAGGGTTTAGATATTGAAAAATATATTACTGGATTTAAATATATTCCTTTACGTCTGAACTATTTGGATAATGACCAGATAAAATATGCAATTTTACAGTATGGGGCATTATACGCTCCGATCTATTCTACCATGTTGAGAAACAACGGAACAGGTTATTCAAACATTCCGAACAATAACAATCATGCTGTGGCTATTGTAGGATGGGATGATAATTACCCAGCAAGCAGTTTTGATCCAGTACCTCCAGGAGATGGTGCTTGGATTATTAAAAACAGTTGGGGTGACACCAAGGGAGATGGGGGATATTACTATGTGTCCTATTATGATTCCACTTTTCCGGGAGTTACAGACCAATTTGCAGCTATAGCAATCAGTTCAGTTGAGAATCTCACTGAATATAAGAGTATTTATCAATACGATATGCTTGGAAACAGTTACGAATCTGTAGGATACAATTCCAACACTGCATGGTATGCAAACCAATTCACTGCAGAATCTAACAATCCTATCAAAGCATTTGGATTATACACATTCGGTTCTTCAAGTTATTTGGTTAACATAACTGTCAATGGAGTCTCCAAACTTGTTCAAGAAGGAAATTTAACTGGAGCCGGATATCATACAGTAAAACTAGATCAGTTTGTAGATGTGGCTAAAGGAAACATTTTTAAGATTGCCGTAAAATTAACCACTCCAGATTCATTGTTCCCTGTTGCTGTAGAATCTAAACGTTCAGATTATAGTACAAAAGTCACTGCTGAACCAAACCAATCATTCATCAGTCCAGATGGTGTCAATTGGTATGACATTGGTAAGAATCTCACAGTCACTAAATTTTATAAAAATGTAAGCAGAATTAAATTATGCGAAACAAATGTATGTCTTAAGGCATACACTGGCTTTGCAGACTTGTCATTGGATATCAAAACCAATTTCTCTTATTACCTTGAAGGAGATGCAATCCAATTCAATATAACAGTATCCAATAAAGCTGATCCTTCCGGTGAAATCAATATCAGTTCACTTTTAGATGACAGTGTTACCGTTCTTTCGCAAACTGTGAATAAGGGAATTTTTGATGAGTCAAATGGCCTATGGGTCATTGACAATTTAAATGCAGGAGAATCAGCAAAATTGGTCTTGACATTAAAATTCAATGAAAAGAAAGCAGCTGTAATCAATTCATTCTCTCTTAAGAGTTTATCCTATAGCTTACATAAGAATCTTGTCAAAGATTCAGTTGTTGAATATGCCACTCATACTGAATTCTTGAAGATAGCATCAGTCAATACAACTGTCAAATCCGGCAAATCTGTGACCATTACTTTAATTGATGGTTACAATAATATACTTGCAAACAAGAGCCTAACATTAAAGCTGATAAGTTCAAGCAATAATTATACTATGAATCCTCTGGCTTTGAATACAAATAACGGCTCTGTTGAATATGCTTTGAACTTGCTTGCAGGAAAATATAAGTTCATGCTTTCATTTGAAAGTGATGGATATTATGATTCTTCAAATTGCACATTTGATGTAAATGTTGTCAAGACATCAACTAATGTGGTAGCAAGCAATATGAATGCTTCAACAGTGGTTAAGGCTATTGATGGAAATATTGGAAAATATCTTAAAATGACATTGAAAGATGCAAATGGAAATGTTTTAAAAAGTAAAACAGTTGTTTTCACTTTAAATGCAACAAAATACACATTAAAGACCAATACTTTTGGGGTTGCTAGTTTGCAGATTAACATTGCAAAGGCAGGAACATACAGCTTCAAAATCAGCTTTGCAGGGGATGAGAAATTAAGTGCATCCTCCAAGACAGTTAAGGTCTATATTAAAAAGCAAACATTGAAGATGACAGTCCCTAACAAGACTTTTAGAGTAAGAAACAAGAACAAATATTTGACTGCAACCTTAAAGAACAGCAAAGGAAAAGTCATAAAGAATAAAAAGATCACCTTCACAATCAATGGTAAAAAATACACTGCAAAAACAAATTCCAAAGGAATTGCAAAGGTCAAGGTAAGCTTGTCCAAAAGAAAAACCTATAAGTTCACTGCTAAATTTGCTTGTGACAAGTCATATAAGGCGGTTTCAAAAACAGCAAAGGTTGTAGTTAAGAGATAGATTATTTAAAAGGAATGGAAAGTTTCAATTTTTTCATAAAAAATTCATATACCTATTATTTTAAATATGATAAAAATCTATATAAATATAGTTTTATAATAAATGTTTATTTAAAAAATTATGATTATTTTGGTGATACAATGGCAGACATTGCAGAAGCAGCTGAAAAAAAATTAAAATCAAGAATTAGAAAATTAAAAAAGTGCAATAAGGATGCAGAAGAAAAAGAGAAATTCTTCAATCAATTAGGTCTTTCCTTCACTATCAGTTTACCTACTAAAAACCCTGAAAAACAGGAAGACTTTGTAATGTTATATACCAGTCCTGAAGGAAACATAGTTCATGCGGAATATGCTTATTCCGAAGGTGAAGAGTTTACCCAAATGGACATCAGTGAAAAAGATTTAAAAGTGATCATTGAATCATTCGCTGATTTTGAATTAAGTCTTTTAGACTAATCATTTTCATAATTCTATTTTTAGAATTATCTTCTATTTTTTTTATTATTCTTGAAATTTCTTATTATTTGGCCGATTTGCTTATTTTTAATGTTTTAAAGTTTATTAAGGTTTTATCATGATTGTCAATAATTCATTGGATGAAGTTAAGAAAAGGGAATCTGCTTTGAAGATCATTAGGGAAATCATCAATGATGGGGGAAGAGATTCCTTATATGATGTCACAGGACTTTCCGGTGGTTTTATAGCAAGTGAACAAGAGTTGAATCTCTTGGAAACCTATGTTGGTCCAGCCATTTTTGAAGATGAACTTCAAATTGCAGGTAAGGAACATCTCGGTGGAGAAAAGGTTTTGGCTGTAAATAGAACAAGCTCCGGAATCTTGGCAAGCATTTTGGCTTTGGCTGAAAAAGGAACACACGTAAGTCATTTCTTAGCTGAATTTCCAGCACATCCATCTATTCCAAGGTCATGTAAGATAGTTGGAGCCAGCTATGATGAATTCATTGACATTGAAAAGTTCAATATACCTGATAACACTTCCTTAGTGGTTGTAACAGGCTCTACAATGGACCATAAGGTCATTGCTGAGAATTTGTTTAAAGAAGTTATAGATATGGCTCATGAAAGGGACATTCCTGTATTGGTTGATGACGCTTCAGGCGCAAGGCTTAGGACTGCAGTATTCAATCAAAGGAAAGCTACAGAACTTGGAGCGGATTTGGTTGTTACAAGCACAGATAAGTTGATGCCAGGTCCACGTGGCGGATTGATGTCTGGTAGAGCTGATTTGATTGATGAAGTGAAGATTAAAGCAAATCAATTTGGCCTTGAAGCTCAGCCACCCTTGATTTTAGCTATGGTGAATGGTATCCGGAATTACACTGAAGAGAATTTGGTTAATGCAATTTCAAGAAAGGATGAATTTTACAGCCTGCTTAGAGAAAAGTATGATATGTTTGAAAAGACACCTACTGGTGTACGTGTCAGCGAAGAATCTATTAAAAACCAATTAGACATTTTAAATATTGAAACAGAGCTTTCACAAAAGGACTGTTGTTTCTTATGGGCTATGATTCTATTGAAGGATTTTGGCATCATTACAATACCTGCAGTAGGAATGCCAGGGGCATCTGCTTCAATCCGTTTTGATTTATCTGCTCCGGATGTGATTGATATGGACATCAACCGATTATATGAAATGGTGGATTCCTCAATTGAAGAATTCTTTAATCTATGTCAAGATGTGGAAAAATCAAAAAATTTGATATTCTATTAGAAATATTTAAAAGGAGATTTTTAGCTATTAAGCTATTTTATTAATTTTTTTATTATTTTTTAAAATTAATTTTTTTAT
>JADLKP010000137.1 GCA_016838945.1 Methanobrevibacter sp. | reverse complement strand
AGTAAAACCCACCTCGTAAAAATGAAAGTTCGTGACGAAAAACTAAAAGCAATAATTGATTGGTCTAAAAATAACCGAGACATAAGAGCAGTATTATTGACAAGTTCACTTGTAAATCCATTAGCACCTGTTGACGATTTTAGCGACTTAGACATTGAACTTATATTCGAAAATAACGCCAAATATATTTCAGACAATACTTGGACAGAAAATTTTGGAAATCCAATTGCAATGGTTGAAGAAGACGAAACCTATTTCGAAGGTAAACACGCTATGAAAATGGTTTTATATGCTGACTATGTCAAAGTAGATTTCAAATTATACAGCAAACCCGAATTTTTACTTGACGCAAAAAAAAATGAATTACACGAAGATTGGGATATTGGCTATAAAGTTTTGGTGGATAAAGAAGGGCTAACAAATAGTCTAAAAAAGCCTACTCACCAGATTTTTATAATAAAAAAACCTACAGAAAAAAAATTCAAACAAGTTTTAAATGACTTTTGGTGGGACATTGCTCATACCGCAAAATGTATTATTAGGGATGACTTGTTTTATACAAAGTTTATGACTGAAAATAATATCCGAACAGACTATTTAATCCCTTTAATCGAATGGTACATTTCAAGCGAACATAATTGGAATATTACAACCAATAAATACGGCAGACTTTTTAAAAAATACCTGACTACCGATTTGTGGGAAACAATAGAACAAACATTTTCAGGAAGTAAAAAAAATGATAATTGGGATGCTTTATTTGCAATGGCTGATTTAGTTTCAAAAATTGGAACTGAATTATCGAAAAAACTAAATTATGATTATCCCAAAAAATTAGAAAAAGACATACGAAAATATTTGGACGAATTAAAAACTAAATAAATAACTACGTCGTACAACAAGGTATTGCCAAAAGCGGGGCTGAACGACTTCGATTGGACATTTGTGCAAGGTTCAACATTCGTCCTTCGTTTGAACTTTTGCGCTAAAAATCCCCGCCTTCGGCAATACCCAAACCGTTGGGCACAATAATAAAAAGACTATGCGACAGATATTTACATTAATTTGGTTCTTAATTCTTAGTGGATTTTCATATTCGCAATCTGTTGATGAGATTGTAAAACAGTTTATTTCGACAAATGAAGTTCAATACGAGCATATTGGATTTGGTTCGACTAAGAGTAAATTGTATCATGATTATCTGACTCTTACCCAAATTGCGGACAATAATGAATTAATTAAATTGACAAATCATAATAATGCGGTAGTACGTTGCTATGCAGGTTGGGCATTGATTGACAGAAAATATTTTAGACTTGATTCCATTTATCAATCATTTTTAAATAATGATGCTGAGGTAACTACATACTCGATTGATATTAAAGGCAATGATAATATTTCAAGTGAGTTCTACCACAGATATTGGAATTCTCTTGATTTTAAGGACAAAGCAAAAGATTCAGTTTTATTTAAACTTGACAGTCTGACATTATATAATGCAAATTCTGATTGGCTTTTGATTTTAAGAGCATTAGACAATAGAATATATGCAAAGTCTTATAATAAACAGATTGAATTTCTTGCCTTTGAGAAAAATAATAGACAAGCAATTTTTTATTTATCAAACTGGTATAAAGCAGATTATGTGGAAAAATTAAAACCTGCATTGATTAAATATTTTCAAACGACAGATTTTAAAAATGTTGGTGTAACACCGTATTATCAAGTGATTGAAGAACTGTTGAAATATAAAGATGAAGAAATAGAACAAATAATAGTTGAAAAATTACGCAAAGACAAACATTGGGAATTTGAAAGACAAAGATTTGTAAATTTATTGCATGACAATAGTATCTATGAATCAGATTTACAATAAATTACTGTGCCCAACATTCGGTATAAAACATTGGGGACTAATTAGTTACGCGCACATTCTGCCACGCATCAACTTCGGTGTAGCTGGACAGGAAAGTAGCCCGCAATCCCCAACGATTTCATACCGCCATCCGATGTGGCGAAATACGCTTCGCTCCTTTCGCCACATCGGGCTGGAGCTCCGCTCATGACGTGCTCGCCACTTCGCGGACTTCGCACATCATTAGCTTGGCGCAATGCTCCGGAGAATAATTTAAATTATCTAGAAGCACTGCGCCAAGCTCCAGCCCGTTGGTGGCAAGCTAAAAAACAACAATCATGACAGGAGCAAGATTTTTAAGAGCAGATTTACATATTCATTCGTTTGGTGAGTTCGGCTCTTATGATGTGACTGACCACACAATGACACCTGAAGCCATTGTTGACAAAGCAATTGAGAAAAGTTTAGGGATAATAAGCATTACCGACCACAACGAAATTCAGAATGTTAACACGGCTCTGAATTATGCACAAGGAAAACCAATATTGGTAATCCCAGGCATTGAAGTAAGCACGACACAAGGTCACCTACTTCTTTATTTCGAGACCTTTAAAAATCTTAGAGATTTCTTTGGGAAACTAACAATAAGTGAAGATAGAAAAACATGTAATCAAGGTATCGCAGAATGTCTAGACTTAGCAAATCAGCATGGTGGAATAGGAGTACTAGCTCATATTGAACTTGAATCAGGATTTGAAAAAACAATTGGCAGATTCGGACCTCAGATCGAAGAAGTATTGAAGCAACCAAACTTAAAAGGGTTAGAAATTTCTTCTAAAGTCAGTGTGGACCATTACACTGATAAAGACACAGACGACAATCGAAAAAGGTTGATTAAATTAAGAAGAGAGCATTTATCATTAGATGTGAACATTGATTTGCCAAAACTCATGTCCTCTGATTCTCACACATTAGATAAACTAGGCGTTAACGCAGATGGTGAAAAAAAACTTACTAGAATTAAAGTCGATGAACTCAATTTTCACTCTTTTAAAATTGCTCTTTTAAGTCATGAGTCTAGAATTAGATTAGAAGATCTTATCCCTGAACAGCGACCCGTTCTTCGAAGTATTAAACTTGATGGCGGTTTACTAGACAATGTTCAGATAGATTTAAGTTCCAATCTAACTTGTATAATAGGAAGTCGTGGGGCAGGAAAGTCTACCTTACTTGAAGCTATTAGAGAAGCGTCAGGCAATACTTCAAAAGCAAGGGTTGTTGATTCCGATGTGTGGCCACAAGAAATAAAGTTAGTTTATGAAGATGAAGCAGGTCAAATAATCGAATTTAGAAGAGATAAAAATGACAGCTTACAGAACATTTCAGACCCTATTAACGGCATAACCAAAGTTGATATTGAAAGCTATGGTCAAGGTGAAACTGCGAGTACAATTCAACATAGTGATGAAAACCCAGGTGTATTAGTAACATTTTTAGACTCTTTTTTAGAGCTTTCAATCCTTAAGTCAGAAGAAAAAGACGTGGTTGAAAAGCTAATAGAGAATCAAAGCGAATCTAAAAAGCTTCGAATTGAATTACTAGGTCTTCCTGAGACAAAAAAGGCACTATTAAACGAACAAAAGAAACTTGCCAGTTTACAAAAAGAAAAAGCAGGCGATTTAGTTAAATTTCAAAACGCACTTATTAAAGAAAGAGAGATTAGAGCCTCTTTAATCGAAGATTTAAAAAATCTGATTAAAACCTACCGAGAAATCCTAAATGATAGCTCAACTTTTGAATCTTTTGAAAGTCTATCGGAAGATGAAATTGTCGTGGGCAAGGATTTCTTTAATCGTGTCAAAGAAATTGTTTCGGAGTTTTCAGTAATAGTTAAAGAAAAGTCTACTGAATTAAATGATGCCCTTACGGAGAAAGTTGAAGATTTAAAGACTCAATTAAAATCTTGGTCAGAAAAGGAAAAGGAAATTCAAAGTAAAATAGATGCAAAAAAGAAGGAGTTAGAAGACCAAGGTATCCCTTTTGACTTAGGTAAGATCAATCAAATTTCCAAAGACATTATTCATTACACCGCTCGTGTTAAAAAGCTAGAAGCTAGCAAAAAGCAACTTGAGCAATATGAAAAGGAAAGGAAGGAGTTAATACAGGAAAGAAAGTCACTAAAGGACAAAGTTTACTATCAGCGTTTTGCCTTCGCTCAGACAATAAACAGCAACTTAAAGAACACTCTTGATGGTCTCTTTATTGACGTAAAATATGAAAAAGGAAAATATTCAACTGCCTTTGAAAATGACTTGAAGTCATTAATGGATTGGAGAACTTCTCAAGTCCCCAAATCACCTCAAGTTGTAAAACAAATCACTCCTTTGGAATTGGCAGAAGCCGCCTTGAAAAACGACCGTGCAAGGCTTCAATCAATACTTGACTCAAATGGAAACCAGCTTCTAACGGGTCCTGAGATATCAACATTGATTCAAAGACTAAAGGACGAACATAAGTATGAAGTTTTTGAAAGCATTGAGTATGATGATTTGCCCAGTATCACTGTAACAAAGATTTTTAAGGATGACGAAGGAAATACGGTAAGAAACTCCAAGTCAATCTCACAACTTTCACTTGGTCAACAGCAATCTGTTTTACTTGCAATTCTCATGCTTTCAAAGAGCAAGAAACCCTTAATCATTGACCAGCCAGAAGATAATCTTGATAGCGAATTTATTTTTAAAACAATTGTCATAAACCTCAGAAAGATTAAAGAAGCTCGGCAAGTGATCATTGTAACTCACAATCCGAACATTGCCGTATTGGGTGATGCTGAATTGATAATACCACTTAAAAGTACGAGTGTCAAATCACACATAATGAGCGAAGGTTCAGTTGACCGTAAAGCGACACGAGAGATTTGTTGTGAAATCCTTGAAGGTGGTAAAAGTGCGTTCAAACAAAGACAAGAAATCTATGGAATATAAAAAAAGCCAGCAACCAACATTGGCTATACGTAATACGGTAGAAAATACTGATATGGAGGTAATTACATTAAATAAACTCTTAGGCAAGCGGACAGTGAAGTGCCTTGTAAGCCCGCACTACGCATAGCCGAGACCGTTAGGTGCAAGTGTAAGACCGACCGTGCCAAACATCAAAACGACCATTTGACTTCAGGCAAAAAATATTTTTTTTACGGATTGTGATATTTTGACCCTTTGTGCGAATAATTAGGAAAGTAGAAAGTTTAACACCTAATTATTTAATCG
>JADLKP010000136.1 GCA_016838945.1 Methanobrevibacter sp. | reverse complement strand
AAAAAGTTTAAACAGCTGAAAAAGCAATGCTTAAAAAAAAAAAGTGAAAAACTTAATTTATTAAATAGCTTTTTCTTCACAATAACTTTGGAATCTGCATTTTCTACATTTATTAGGATTTTTAGTAGGTATAGGATCCCTCTTATCATCAATCAACCTATGTAAGAAATTGATTGTGTATCTTATATTTTCCTCATTCTTTTCATTGAACTCTTCATGCCAAAAGATATTGTCTGTTCCTCTTTGCCTTAAAGCTGCTATGATTTGACGATTATCATCACCCATCATATTCTTAAAGGCCAAACAATATGCACGAACCTGATTAATTGTTGAAGGAAAGGCAGTAGTTCCTGGCTTATCATCAATAATGACAATCCTGTCTGGAGTCATGCGAATCTCATCAATAAACCCTCGAATTCCATCTTCAGCATCAATCACAAACATTTCACGGGATACTATTTCCTCTTCCTTGGATAATTCAAAAGCGTCTTCGAAACTGGATTCCTGAGCGGTTTCTTTGAATTTTGCCTCTAAATGAGCATGCTCTTCAGTCCCTATAGTCATCTCTTTAGTTGGCATGGTCTTTACACCTTGGAAATATTCAAGATACAAACTATATTCACAGTATCCTTGTGTATTCAACCAACTAATTGGAAAATTAGCCTTTTCATCTATAATGCGAACCAATTTATAGTTTTCATGAGGTTCAAAGTCTGAAATATTATATTCATTAACAATAAGTTTATTTGCCATAAAAAGCCCCTTCAATAAAAATTAAAAAAGTTTAAAATTAAAATTAATTAAAAAAAGAAATTCAAAAAATAAAAAAAGATAATTGAAAATTATCCTCTTTGGAAGAATACATCAGTATTCTCTTCAACAACAGTAGTTCTGGTAATGCCATCTAAGAGTCTTGTTTTACCGGTAATCTTTCCAAGGATTACATCAAAAATAATTGGGAACCAGTAAATCTTTGAAAGGGATCTAATCAATGCCTGACTATAAGTGAGGGAAAAATCTCTTCCAAGTTTGCCTCTTCTTGGCACTGTTGACTTAACTTCTAAAAACATTAACCTTTTACCAACAGTTGCACCTAAATTCTTCTCTAAAATTGTGAAATAAGCCAAAATTAAAATTGGAAGAATGAATACAAAATAATGATAAATTTGGAACATATTGAAGTAGTTTATAAAGAAATATGCCAAATATGAAAATATCCACATAAATGCTGAAACTACAAAGAAATCAAGTATATATGCTACAGCCCGTTTACCTAATAAACTCATCAAATCACCATCAATTCATTTATTTATTAATATTATAATTTTAACATACTCTTGGAACAGGGTCAGCTATAGGAGTTTCCAGTATTCTTACTCCACCAATGCCTGTTTCAATCAATACCTTATCATCATCAATTACTTCACCAATAATAGCCGCATCCTTACCATATTTGTCAGTTTTAATGGCTGCCAATATTTCTTCAGCCTTTTCAGCCTTAACACCCATTAAAACCTTACCTTCATTAGCAACTTCATATGGGTCAATTCCTAACATGTCAGATGCCGCCCTTACTTCTTCCTTAACAGGAATTGCTTCATCTTTAAGCATTACACCAACTCCAGATTTACGAGCCATTTCATTTATACAGTTTGCAAGGCCGCCACGAGTTGGATCTTTCATAGCTGTTACTCCACCCACTTCAAGAGCTTTGGAAATAATTCCCCACATTGGAGCCACATCAGACTTAAGTTCGGTTTCAAAACCGAATCCTTCTCTAAAGGACATCAAGCTCATTCCATGGTCTCCAACACTGCCGGTAATGATTATCTTATCTCCAACACTTAAGGTTGAATCCTTAATTACTTCTCCTTTTTTAGCAATTCCGATACCAGTAGTTACAATTACAATTCCATCAAGCTTGTCTTGTTCCATAACTTTGGTATCACCGGTAATTACAGCTACATCCGCTTCTTCACAGGTATCACTTAAAGATTTGATGATCTTGTCCAAATCTTCAATCGGAAAACCTTCCTGCAAAATCATAGCATTTGAAATAGCTAAAGGTTTTGCACCCATAACAGAAACATCATTGATTGTTCCTGCTGCAGATATTCTTCCTATATCTCCACCTGGGAAGAATAATGGATTAACAGTATGACCATCAGTTGTAACAACGATTTCATAATCGCCAAGAGGGATAGTAGCTCCATCATCCAAAGCGTCTAATCCATATCCTCCTTCAACTGATTTTTTTGATAAATTATTAAGAATGGTTTGTGAGATCAGATTTCCCATAACCTCTCCACCAGCACCATGTGACATTCCTATTTTCATTTTATCTCCTTAAATACATGAATAATTAAATTAAAGATAAAAAGCAGATTATCTTTAAACAATGCTTTCCATCCAAAAATTAAAAGATTTATTTTTATCTTAATATTATATAACATTATAATATATAGTTTTAATATTAAATAAGCATTTCCTATTTTTATAAAAATTTGAGGTAGTGATGTGAGTAAAGCAAAATAAATTTTATAAAAAAAATAGCTAAAAATACAAAAAGAATTAAAACAGCATTAAAATAGAACTAAAATAGAACTAAAATAGAACTAAAATAGAATTAAAATAGAATTAATCAAAAGATTTAAAAATAAAGTTTAAATGTTTAGAAAAGTTTAAAAAAAATAAGAAAAAAGAATAACAGAATTATTCTACGATAACTCCGTTAATAACACCATCTTGACCAGGTCTGGAAGTGACTTTTGCATGACCGAGTTCGGTTTCTACAATAGCACCTTTGGTAATGATGTTCCTTCTTACGTAGTTTGGGTTAGCACTGTTTTCAATTACATTGAAGATTTCTACAGTGTGAGCTTTACCTTCAGTGTCGATAACGTTGATTTTGTTATCTCCAGCTAATCTGTGTTTTTCATTTCCGCCACGAGTTCTGATCTTTCTTAAGTTTTTCTCACCTAATCTGGTTTCTGCAGATTCTCTACCTAATTCGCTTTTCCTTTTACCACGGTTTGCAACTCTTCTAGCACCAGATGGGGATCTGGTTGATTTTCCTTGACAAATAGCCATAACAATATCTCCTTATATTATTTTTCCGTAATCTATGTAATTATAAAATATTCTTTAATTCCACCGAGATACCAATAAATTTACATAAAGTAATCTAATGGAATAAATTTTTTAAAATAAAACTCAAAAAACAAGCTGACCGCTCTGCTTGATAAGAGATAAACCCAATAAAAATTCATTTTCAATAATTATTGAAATTTATTTTTGATTTATTTTTTATGATTGAGAATTAGATTCTCATAAATAAGCAAGTTAATTAATGATTCTTACTGCAAGATAAAATAAGAATGTATATATTTATATTCAAAACTATATATAAAGGTAACTATTTTGATACCTTAAAATAGGGCATCTTCAACCAATTCACCATTATTCAATTTTTGAGCAGAAGCGTATGCATCAAATATTGCCCATAGCCAAAACAATACATAAAGGATAAATCCTATCAATAAAACCATTAAGACAATAGAAACTGCTGCAAGAACTACAAAAAGGCCACCTTTATTATTTTGACCAATGTACAATTGCCCAATTCCCGGAAAAATTAATGATAGAATAGCTGCAACAATAGGATTTTTCTTTGTAGTGACAGTTGGTTGATTTGCAGCAGCCTTAACTTCCATATTAGTTTTAGGAACATCGCAATTGGAAACAGCCTCTAAACTGGCACCACAGTTAGGACAGAATTTTCCACCATATTTCAATTCAGTGCCACAATTAGGACATTTCCTTAAAGCAGAATCTTCAGCTTTTTCTTCAATCGGATCAGCAATAATCTCCTGTAAAACCTCAACACTTTCATCAGCACCATTCATTATTTCTTCCTTTTCAGGAATAGGCTCTACATCAGTTAAGTCTGCTCCACAGTTTTTGCAAAATCTATTTGCATTATCTTCTTCTTTACCACAATCTGGACATATAACAAGTGCCATAATAACATCCCTAAACTTGAATAAATATGATTAACTAAATAAGACCATAAAAAACAATTAAATAAATTAAAATAAATTAAAATAAATTAGAATAAATTAAAATAAAGTAAAATAAATAGAAAATTTAATTAAAAATTAAATTGATTTCAATCGCTATAAAACAGTATCAACATCGGAAATACTATCTAAAACAATGATATCGATGTCTTCTTCATTGACTCTTTCCTTTTCTTCTTCATCTAAAGTAGAGTTTACAAGAATAGCGCTCATTCCAGCGTTAACTGCTCCCATACAGTCAACATCAAGCTTATTTCCAACCATAATACTTTTTTTAACATCACATGCCATTCTTCTGCATGCTTCAATATATATTTCAGGATCTGGCTTTTCAACACCTACTTC
This sequence comes from Methanobrevibacter sp., assembly GCA_016838945.1. Classification (GTDB taxonomy): domain Archaea; phylum Methanobacteriota; class Methanobacteria; order Methanobacteriales; family Methanobacteriaceae; genus Methanobrevibacter. The sequence goes on along the minus strand of JADLKP010000136.1, from coordinate 1,987 downwards.
TTCTGAAGTGATAACAATATCAAAAAAGTGGTATAAGTTTAATCTAACTAATTTTTCCCACTGCTTAATGGTGATGCCGTTTGTAATAGCCCCTAATTTATACCCTTTACTTTTAAGATAAATCAATATTGCACTGGTTCTAGGGAAAGGCCTTAAAAGAGCAAATTTAACGTTATGGTATGTTGTCATACCAATAGCTACCAAAAGAGGGTCTTCCTTACCTAAAACTTCTTCAGTCAATATATTAAAGTGTTTGGAATAATTTGAACCTTTCTCTTTAATAATATCCTTTAATAGATCGTATGCTTCATCTGGTTCTAAAGGCAAACCGTTATTGCACATACTTTCAATAGCAGCATGTCTTGCCAAATCAGCAAAACTGGAAGTGTCTACAAGAGTATCATCAATATCGAAAAATACAGCTTTTGTCATCATCACACCAAAAATATAAAATTCTTTTTTAATTGTCAACAGATTTATTACTAATTAATATATTTATTTTATTATTATATATAAATTCCTAATGATAATTTATTTAATTAAATCATCCATAAATTGCCAGTGATTTGGAATTAAAAGAAAGCATCCAAGCTTTGTTGCCTTTCATTGGAAGATAACTCCATCAATTTTTCCTTGTTATATCCTAAAGGTTCCATCATCCTTGAAACCGCAGGAATCAATTGGTTTTCAATATAATACTCCTTATCATATTCAATTCCTTCACTATATTCATAAGGTACTGCTCTTTGGCTGATTGAACCTTTGCCTTTGCTGATTATATATTGCACAATGGTTCCTTTTCCAACTTTAATTCCATGTGCCTCTATTTCACGGGCAGCAACAACATGAGGACCTACTTGCTTATAGTCATCAAGGTTTTTTGTGATTTGAGTGTGAATGATCAGTTCCTTCCTATCCAAATTACCTGATTTTATTTGCTTTAGAACTTTACTTATTATTTTTTCAGCCTTTTTAACATCCCCTTCCTTTAAGATAGCCATTAAAATATCTTCCTGAGTTTTCTTAGCTATTGGTGCCCAATCTCTTCTGACAAGTTCAAGACCCTTTGCAATGATCTTGCCGTCTTCAATTACAGCATACCTCTTTTTGCTTACAAAGAATCCCCTTCTGTAGAATCCTTCAAATTCCAATTCCATTGTATCAGGTAAAGATCCATTAAAATAAGATAAAAACTTATCTTTCTGCACTTTTATCTCATTTTCAATAGCTATCTGTTCTGGAGATTCAATCATATTTACACCTGAAAAAATTATTTTAATTTTCTATATATAATTATATTATTCTTATCTTTTTAATAATTATGTATTGAATAAATTAAGTAATATTATTTTTTCCAATAATTCAAAAAACTAACTAAAAGTTCTAAAAATTCCAAAAAACGACCTATTAATCCTCTAACTGTTTTTATCTATATATTATCTATCTATTATTAATCTGTTATCTATCTAATATCTATCAAATAACTATCTAATAGATATAATGAAGATAAACATTTAATATCCAATAGCTAAGTTAATAGTAAGAATAGTTTTATATATTAAACCAAAACTTAGCCTACAAAAAAATAAATAGGATAAAGGTAAATAAGTTAATATGAAATAAAACAGTTTAAATAATATAAAACAGTCGATATAGAACCAAACATTTGAAGGGATTGCTATGGAAGACTCTGAAAAAATCATTATAGAATTCATCAAATTGTCAAAAAACCGAGAGAAAGTCTTTAAATCTTTAGAAGGAGAAACTTTGAAACCTACAGACATAAGCAAGAAAACTGGCATTCATAGAAATAATGTCAGTAGAGTTTTAAGTCAATTAAGAGAAAAAGAATTAATTCGTTTATTAAATCCTGAAAATAAACGGGGACGATTATACGAATTGACAGACTATGGTAAAGAAATCTTAAATTTAATGAAATCCAACTAATTTTAAAAAAAAAAGAGCTGAAATTAACTAAAAAGATAAA
>JADLKP010000135.1 GCA_016838945.1 Methanobrevibacter sp. | reverse complement strand
TAATTTTTTAAATTACTTTTCTAATTCTTATTATTTCTATTTTTATTATTTCTATTTTTATTATTTCTATTTTTCATCATTCTTTTTTAATTATTCTATTTTTCATCATCAAATATTAGATTATCAATATAATCCATATCCAATGCTTCTTCTACGATATTCGCTAATTTTTCAAGTGAATTCTCCACACTGGTTTCATATGGGTCTTCACCTGTTTTTATTTTCAATCCTTTATTTTTTCTTATATGATTCAACAGTTCTCTTCTTAAATTGTAATTATTGAATATTCCATGGAAATAGGTGCCGAATACGTTATTTTGATAAGCTCCATCGTATTTTCCTTCGTTATTATTTCCCATTCCCTCTTTAATTCTAAATAATGGCTTTGCACCTAAGAGATTTGTTGTCCCTTCATGAAGTTCATATCCTGTGACTTCTTCACCATTGATTTTAGAGAACATCTCATATGCTTGATCAGATTCATCTTCATCATCCGCTTTCAATTCAAAGTTTGCAAGGCTTTGCTTTACAATCTTTTCTTCTCTAATGAATTCGCTTTCAATGTCTAAAATGCCTAATCCCTCTATTTCATCAAGCTTGGATTCCTTATGGTTCTTATCTATAATCCTGTTTCCTAGAATCTGGTATCCTCCGCAGATTCCGATTATTGGAATATGCTTGTTGTTATGGAGTTTCCTTATTCTATCTGCCATGCCAGATTCTTCCAATTCCTTCATGTCCTCTGTGGAATTTCTTGTACCTGGCAGAATGAGGGCATCAATGTCCCTAAGCTTTTCCTTATCGTCATATAGCTCAATCATCCTCACTTCAACATCATCCTCTGAGTCAAATGGGTCGATGTCTGTGAAATTGGCTATCTTTGGAAGCTTTATGACTCCGATTATTATATGGTCTCTATTGCTTTCAAATTCCTTTGTCCAATTATGCTCCTTTAATGATGCGGAATCCTCTTCAGGCAATTGGAGGTTTTCTGCATAGGGGACTATTCCTAAAACAGGAACTTCAATGATTTCTTCCAATCTTTCAATTCCAGAGCATAGCAATTCCTGTTTTCCTCTGAACTTGTTGATTATGACTCCTTTGAATCTTGACCTGTCTGCATCATCAAGCAATAGGAAAGTTCCAGCTATTGATGCAAAGACTCCTCCTTTGTCAATGTCTCCTACAAGAAGCACATCTGCATCAGCTATTTCTGCAGCACCCATATTTGCAAGGTCGCCTTCCCTTAAATTGATTTCAGCTGGGGATCCTGCACCTTCCATGATGATGATATCGTAATCTTCTTTTAATTTGTTTAATGAGTCTATAACCGCTTCCTTTGCAATGATTCTATAGTCTTCATCATCCATCAGATTGTTGTCTATGTCCTTTTGAGTGGCCTTTGTCTTATCATATTTTCTAAAGAAGTCCTTGTTTCCTACAGCTTCGCCTTGTATGATGACCTGTGAACAGGAGTCCCCTTTAGGCTTTAGCAATATTGGGTTCATATCAACACTAGGCTCTATATTCGCTGCTTTAGCCTGCAATACTTGTGCAATAGCTATTTCCTTATTCTCCTTTGTGGTATATGAATTTAAGGACATGTTCTGTGACTTAAATGGGGCTACCTTATATCCTCTTTTTGTATAGATTCTACAAAGTGCTGCAACAATAAGACTTTTTCCAGCATTGGATGCAGTTCCTTGAATCATTAAACATTTTGTCATAATTTTACCTTTGAATCAATGATTTTTTTAATATCTTTTATATATGATTATTCATTTATTTTTTATAAATAATAAAGTTTATTTTAAATGACGGCATTACTTATTTTTTCATTGCTTATTTTAGTTAATTAAAGTAACTAAAATACAAACCTTTTTATATGACTAAAATCATAAAGTTATTAAGCATATAGTTTAATATATATTAGTATAATGTATAAATTTATATAAAATATATAAAAACAGAAAAATTTAACTGAATGAGATAATTAAGAAATCTGTAATCAAGAAATAATGTAAATATAAAATTAGGAGGTAAACAGTTATGGAAGAAGATAAAATTTTGTCTGCAGATGTTGAAGAATTAGAATCTAAAGAAGAACAAGTAGATTCCACTGTAGAGGAAACTATAATTGATGAAAATGACGCAGCAGATGAAACTGTAGAAGCTAAAGAACCTGAAAAGGAATCTTTAGATGTTGAATTTATTGAAGATGATGAGGGCAATCGTAGAATCAAGCCTATGATTGACTATGAATCAATTTCAAACACTGCAGATATAGAAGTCCCTCCATTGCTTATCGATCAAGTTATTGGTCATGAAGAATCTGTTGAAACCATTAAGAAAGCAGCAAAACAAAGGAGAAATGTTCTTCTTATCGGAGACCCTGGTGTAGGTAAATCCATGCTTGCCAAAGGAATGGCTGAATTATTGCCTCCTGAAGTGCTTCAAGACGTATTGGTCTATCCAAACCCTGAAGACAGCAATTATCCTTTAGTCAGAACCGTACCTGCAGGTCAAGGTAAAAAAATAGTTAAGGCAAACAAGGCAAATGCAAAAAGCGGTGATGAGAAGAAGATGATGATCACCATGTTTGTCACTGCAGCTATTTTCGTTCTTGGTGTATTATACCAAAGAATCTTTGAAGCTATTATTGCTGCATTGCTTGTCATATTTATTTCAATGCAAATCAAACCAAAAGTATCCAATAGTGCTCCAAAATTATTGGTTAACAATGGAGACAAAAGATTTGCACCATTTATGGATGCTACCGGAGCTCATGCTGGTGCATTGCTCGGTGATGTAAGACACGACCCTTACCAATCTGGTGGTCTTGGAACTCCTGCACATGAACGTGTTGAAAGCGGTATGATCCATAAGGCGCATAAAGGGGTTTTATACATTGACGAAATTGGTACAATGAGCATGAAAACCCAACAAGAGCTTTTATCAGCAATGCAAGAGAAACAATATGCAATCACTGGTCAAAGTGAAAACAGCAGTGGTGCAATGGTACGTTCTCAAGCAGTTCCTTGTGACTTTGTTCTTGTAGCTTCAGGAAACATTCAAGTTCTCGAAGGTATGCACATTGCAATGCGTTCAAGAATCAGAGGATACGGTTATGAAGTATTCATGAAAGATTACATGGAAGATACCGAAGAAAACAGGAAGAAACTTGTTCAATTCGTAGCTCAAGAAGTTAAGAATGATGGAAGAATTCCTCACTTCGCAACCGATGCACTTGATGAAATCATTTTGGAAGCTAAACGTAGAGCCGGCAGAAAAAATGCTTTGACCCTCAGACTTAGGGAATTAGGTGGATTAGTACGTTCCTCTGGAGATGTAGCTATTGAAGAAGGTGCAGATTTGGTAACTGCAGAACATGTAATTACCGCTAAGAGATTTTCAAGAACATTGGAACAACAAATTGTTGACAGATCAATCATCCAAAGAAAAGAATATAGTGTATTCCATTCTTCCGGTGGAAAAATCGGTATGGTCAATGGTTTAGCTGTTATGGGTGATAGAAGTGGTATTGTAATGCCAATTGCTGCCGAAATGGCTCCTGCAAACAGTAAGAATGAAGGTAAAATCATTGTAACTGGTAAACTTGGAGAAATTGCATTGGATTCTGTACAAAATGTAAGTGCAATCATTAAGAAATACACTCAAGTTGACATTTCCAATCATGATATTCATGTTCAGTTCCTCCAAAGTTATGATGGTGTTGAAGGGGACAGTGCAAGTGTTTCCATTACTGCAGCTGTTATTTCTGCTGTTGAAGGAATTCCTATTGATCAATCAGTTGCATTGACCGGTTCCTTAAGCGTTCGTGGAGATGTAATGCCTATTGGAGGAGCTACCGCTAAGATTGAAGCGGCAGCAGAAGCAGGTATCAAGAAAGTTCTCTTGCCAAAATCCAATATGGATGATGTAATGCTTGAGAAAAAGTATGAAGACATGATTGAAATTGTTCCTATTGAAACAATTGAGGATGTTTTAGAAAATATCCTAATCAATGGAAGCAAGAAAGAAAGATTAATTAAGAAAATGAGAGAGATCAGCGGTGCGGTAACCAGCAAAGTGTCTACTGATGCTGTTGGACTATCCAATCCAAGCCATAACTAGATCTTCTTATTTTTAATTTTTTATTTTTCTTCATTTCTTATTTTTTTTTACTGTTTTTATTTTTACTGTTTTTATTTTATTCTATCTATTTTATATAATCCTATTTTTAGCCTATATTCATCTTAATTGACTTATTTTTAGCTATTTTTACTGTTATATTTACAAAAAGTTTATATATTTAAATAGAACTATAATTATAATTAGATGTAAAAAACATCTTGAAAAGAAATACGTTAAAAATAATTTGATTAAAAATTATGGTGGTGATTAAATGGCAAGTTCAGCCAGAAAGATTATAGGTATTTTTGCTATAATTATAGTTTTCTTACTAGTATTCACTGCATTTTCCAATGTATTGATTTTAGCTCAAGATGATACTGAAGGGAATATTCCTGGAGTAGATATGGCTGCTTTATGGAGTTTACATGGTGGATTTACTTGGATTTATCCAGGAAGTTCACATAATGCAAATGGACACACACTTCACAATATCTATATGACTGATAATCCGTATCAGGATGCAAAGGAGATTATGGAATATACTTATGGTGTTACTCCACATATTCTAGTCATAATTAATGACCAAGCGGCCGCTCATATATTTGGGGACAATATCTTAGACACTATCCGTCAGCATGACTGGGGTGAAGGGCACTCTCGTGGAGATGCTGTAGCAATGAGTATTACACAGGTAAATCTCTTGCCAGTTATTCCGGATATATTAATGGGTAATATTAAGATTATGATAATCTAACCAAACTTTTAGAAAAAGTTTGATCAAAATATTTTCACTAGTTGGGAGTATTATGCTCTTAACTGGTTTTAACTATTTTTTTACTATTTTGCTATTTTTATCTAATTATTCCAATAGTCTTTTTTTCCTAATATTTAAATACTTAATTAAATAAAAATAATGATGTATATTTAATCTTTTAGATTATACTAATTACTTTATTCAAATTAAAATTTATTATAAAATATTTATTGCGTGATTTCATGTTATTGATAGCTCAAAATCATTTTCAACTTATAGTCGAAGTCGGGTTGATTTTACTTGCTACCATGATATTTATTTTAAATCTGGTTCCACTTTCATTAAGTGTAGTAACTTTCCTATCATTGTTCCTATCTGGAGGTTTTACACTTTTATTCGGTGCGGACTTGATATTTTTAGTATTGTCATTTGGTCAGCACGAATTTACTCACCCATTTGGACCAATTGCTCTTTTGGCTATTATGACTGCATTGGCTTCGCTGAAGGTGATGCAAGAGTCGGGAGTTAATGTAGCACGGCTGAGAAGGATAGTTTACATATTCCTTGGTGGAATTACTATCTTTGGTGGAGCAATGCACAGATCTTTCTTGTTATTATGGTTTGTAGGTTTATTTATAGGATATACCATTATTTCCAAATCATTCAGACAGAAATCCATTCTTACATTTAAGAGGATTTTGGCATTCTTAGGACTTGGAGTAGTTGCTTTTGGACTTTTGGAAATCGTTGCAAGAATCAGTGGTATGGAGATCTTCTCCCCAATGCTAAGGATTTCAAGATTGGCTCAAAACTCAGTTTCCAGTTTAAAATTGGTGGTTGAGAACACTTGGTTAATCGGGCATGACCCTGCTTCTTCCTACTGGTCTAATAGTTCCGGATTTGCAGATGGATATATCAGTTTACCGATGCAATTTATTTTGATGTTTGGTTTACCTTTCCCTCTCTTCTTTGGTCTATTGGTAACTAAGAAAGATACAATCGATTATATGCTTCCAGGTATTTTCGGTTATGCTTATGACTTTGGATATATTACATTCATCATATTGCTCTTGATAGTATTAGGAACAATTGTGGTTGGATTAAAAATCCTTGTTGAGTACAGACGTAGAAGAGAAAGCAAAAACAGGAAATATTTAGGTAAGGAAGTTCTTTTAATAGGTTCCCTTACTGGTTTCATTTCTCAAGCAATCATAGGTCTTTTCTTGTTTAACAGGACCGTTAATGGTATGGCTTTATTGACTTTCTTGTTCCTAGGATCTTTAGTCTTAGCTCATTCAGTAACTATCAGAAGAGACAGTAATGAAGCTGTAAGCAGATAATCCAAACTTTTAAAAAAAGTTTGATCAAAAAATTTTCACTAGTTGGGAGTAAGTTCTCTTAACTAGTCTTAACTATTTTTTACTATTTTATCTATTTTATCTATTAATTGTTTTAGTTGTTTTTTCTAATTTTTTAAAATTAATTTATTTCTATTCTCTAATTTTTTTAAAAATAGTAATATTTAATTATAA
>JADLKP010000134.1 GCA_016838945.1 Methanobrevibacter sp. | reverse complement strand
TATTTTTTACATTTTTTAAAATTTTTCCTTAATTTTTATTACTTTTTTATCAAAAAAATACTTTCTAGTATTATTTTTTTTAAAAATTATTACTTTTAACCATTTTTTTTAAGTTTAAGTAATAAAATAATCTTTAAATAAGTATTACTACTATATTATAAATGATAATTAATAATAATGTGTGGATAATACTCAATACACTAATTAGGTTAATTTACTTCCTTATTGGTTATTTATTATTTGGGTTTTATAGACTTAAAGCACATTTTCATCTATTAATTATTTTTATAATTGAAGGAAAATTTTTTCTTTATGAGGGGTAAACTATGAAAAATAAATATAAATTATTTTTAGTAGCTTTAATTCTCCTATCTCTTATAGTTTCAATTGGGGCTGCTTCTGCAGACGATTTAGACACAATTGAAGAGGGTGACGTTTCAGGGGGAGTTGATATTGCTTACTCCAATCCTGGAACTGAATCTGGGGAATTAAGCTATAATATTCCTGAAGATGTAAAGGATGTCCAATATGCCGGGCTGTTTGTAGACTGCTATACTGCGGGGTCTTCAAATTTGGTTTACGGATCTGAGGCAAATGTGACAGTTACATCCAATGGGGAAAGTGAACAAATTGCAAATGAGAGACTTGTCTCTACTCAAGGTAGTGCAGATGGTACCGTATATCATATAAATGACCACACCACCAAATGCTATGCAGATTATTATATGACTTATAATCTCACAGACAGGCTTCAAAATGCAAATGGTAAAGTGACAATTAATGTAACTACTGGTGCAATTGATGGTTATGAATTTTACAATAAGATTAAATTGATTGGATTGGTATTTGCATATAACGATGGTGACACTGATAAGGTCAGCTATTGGATTAATTCTGGCTCATCCTGGATTAAAGGAGATTCCGGTGAAACCAGCAAAGCTACCTTTAAAGTGGGAACCATTGAAGATAAGGTTTTAAATGCAACACTTGATAACTTTGCATTGTCAAGTGTGGATGGAATCTATACTTTCAATAGCGAGGACTTAATAGAATCTGAAAGCTATGATGAAGGAGTTTATTATTTCAAATATCACAAATTCAATGTATTGGATGATATTGTTAACGGTACCAATACATTGGTCTACACTTCTGGAGCAGGGGCATTTTCATTTAGAAATGTACTGTCAGTCTTAACTGTAAATAGGGAGTATGCTCCATCAGCTAAAGCAAGCATATCCTCCGAATATTCCGGTGCATGCTTTGCAGGCACTAACAATGTCATAAAACTTAATTTGACCAATAATGGTACAGATAAGACTATTTATGTCATAGACTTCTATGTTGATGGTGTAAAGACAAGCAGTTCCCAAATGGAATTGGATGCTGGTGCAGACTCTATTGCTTATTTGGTTGATGATCTTATCAGACCTGTAACTGCTGACACTGTCAATGGAGTAAGTACAACCAAAGTCAATTACACTGTACAGGTTTCAGATGTTAATGGCAATGTTTTAGATGAGAAAACCCTTACACCAACTCTATGGTATAATGGTTATTTAGGTAAGGATTTGGCTTACCCTGCAGAGACTATTGTCTCATTCAATAACGTTACTGTTAATGGGGATATTATAATAGACACCCAATCTGCATCCACTTATCTTGCTTCTGCATCCACTGAACGTACTGATGTTTGGACACTTAATGTTCCAGAAGGTGCAGAGTTTGTAAATGGATTTATTTACGTTGCTTATAATTGGGATAAAACACAAGGAACCATTCCTGCTTTGACCACTACCTTTAACAATGTAGCAGTCATTCCTGTCGCTTCTTACAGAGACCAATCCAATTTAGGCAGTTCAGGTAAGTATGGTTACGGACTTATTGTTTACGATGTAACAGGCTTGTTGCAAAGGGGTGAAAACACCTTTGTATTGGTTAAAGATGAGTTCAATAAGACTGCTATTTATCCAAGCACTCTTGTAGCCTTATACAATGTAAGTGAATCAGATACCATTAAAACCGTTTACATGTACAATGGTGCTGACTTATTGATGGGAAGCAGTTATAATTTCTTAGGAAGGGCTGTTGAAAGTAACTCTGTTTTAGATATCAGTACAAGAGAAGACATTAAAGATGCAAAACTTTATGTATTTGCTGCTAGTGCTCAAAAAGGCGAAGGAAATATTATAGTCAATGGAGAAACATTTGAGGATGTATGGTCCGGTACTTCTAACTCTGCTGATTTATATGTCGTAGATTTAGGAAGATACCCTAAAGATTCCAATGCAGTATCCTTTGTTGCAACTGGCTCTACCATTCTTGCACTTGAGCAATTCATTGTAGTTGAATCAGTTTTATACAATGATATTTATGTGAGCCCTGATGGAACAGGCACTGGCACAAGTGCAGATGATCCAACAACTATTTATAAAGCACTCAATAAGACTGCTTTACTTCCATATACCAAAATCCATGTTCTCGATGGCACTTACGACATAACTGCAATTTTAAATGTTTCAATAAACAACACTTATATCTTTGCAGAAAATCCTGGAAATGCTATATTCAATGGAAATGATAATGTAAGACTCATGAGAATATATGCTACCAATGTAACAGTGGATGGCTTAACATTCACTCATGGAAGCAGTTCTGGAGCAGGTATTTATGTAGACGGTGATTCCAAAGAATCACATATAGTAAACTGTATTTTCAAAGATATGAGCCATTCAGGTGCTGGAGGAGCAATCTATGTAGCAGGTCCAAATGTATTTATTGATCAATGTCAGTTCATTAATTTAACAAGCACTGCAACAACTGGTGCAGGTGCAATCTACTTTAACGCTATCAATGCAACTGTATCCGACAGTGATTTCAAAAACTGTAATGTAAATCGTGATGGTGGTGCAATCCGTTGTGTTAAAGAAAATGTATTAATATCAAATTCAAACTTCACTAACTGTACTGCATCTGCAGGAGGAGCTATTGCATGGAATGCTAATAATGGAAGCGTAATTAACTGTAAATTTACAGATAACGCAGCTAACTCTTCATACGCTACCTATTCAAATGGCAACCACACAGGTGGTGCTATTTTCTGGGCTGGAACCTATGGTGTGATTGACAATTGTACATTCATCAACAACAAAGCGCCTCTTACAACAAACACTTTAGGTGGAGGAGCTATTCTCTTAGGAAATGATGGTCGTTCTACCAATTGCAGCATAATGAACAGCGTTTTCATAGGCAACTCAGCTAGAAATGGTGGTGCTATCTATTGGGCTAGTTCCACTGACGGCAGAGTATTAAATTGTACATTTGAAAACAATATTGCTAATAATGGTAGCGGTGGTGCTATCTACTGGCGTGGAGATAAATCTCATATAGTTGAGTCTAACTTCACTAACAATCATGCTAAGGAAAATGGTGGAGCAATTTTCATCACATCTGTTGTAAACAATTACCTTGACATTGCAGAATCTAACTTTAAAAACAACACTGCAGATGGCTTCAATTACACTATTCACAGTAGCGGTCATTTGTTCTTGGACACCAATAAAATTTTAGATGCAAATGGCAGTGATAGCCTTTATGCAATTTACAACAACGGTTCAATTATAAGCCCTGTCATTGTTTATGCTGTTGTCAATGAAACAGATCCATTAGAATCCAATGTCGCATATTATCTTGTAAATGAGACTGCTGACATTATAGTTTACATAGTAGATGATAATTTGAATACAATAAATGGTCCTGGACTCACTTTGACCATTGGAGATGAAACCATAACTGAATTTGAAATGGACGACTATGCTTATAAAGCCAGCTATAAATTAACTGAATGGGGTACATATAATGTAAATGCAGATTATGCTCGTGCTGAAGATCCATACATTTACTCCGGTACCATTGTAGCTGGAGAAGGTCTCCACTCAGCAGCTGTTGATTTAGTTTCTGAATATAACGGTGTATGTTATGCAGGTACAGAAAATGTAATTGAAGTTCATATAACCAACAATGGTGCTTTTGCTACCAACTATGTCGTTGATTTCTATGTTGATGGTGTAAAGGTAGACAGCACTGAAATTAGCTTGCCTGTTGGTTTCAGCAATTTAATTCTTGTAACTGATGAAACCATCAGACCAATCACTGAAGCTACTGTAAACGGTGCAGAGAACGATGTTGCAAATTACACTGTAATTGTAAGCGATAAGGACACTGGAGATGTTTTAACTGAAGAGACCATTTTGCCTGCAGTATTGTATAATGGTAATTTAGGCAAGGATTTCGCTTATCCTTCAGGAAACATTAGTTACTTTAACAATATCACTGTAAATGGTGGCATTATCATTGACTCCAAAGATACTTACAGTGCCGGTTCAACCCCAGGTAGAACTGACATTTGGGTAATTGACTTGGATGATGACGCTACACTTGTCAATGGATTCATTTATGTGGCTTATAACTGGGATAAAACCAATGGGACCATTCCTGAATGGAACTGTTCATTCAATGGGGCTAATATCACAGCTGTAGCTTCATACAGAGACCAATCCAACCTTGGCCAATATGGTAAATATGGTTATGGCCTTATGGTTTTCGATGTCTCTAATTTAATCCAAAAGGGTGAAAACACCTTCTCTTTAGGTAAAATCAGAGATTTAAATGCTGTTTACCCAAGCACTCTTGTAGCTTTATACAATGTCACAGAATCCAATGTTCTCAAAACACTTTACATGTATAATGGTGCAGACTTATTGGCTAATACCAATAACACTGCTGGAAGAACAGTTGCAGCTAACAGCGTTTTAAACACTGATTTTGCTGGTATCATTGGTGCTAACTTATATGTATTTGCTGCTGGTGCACAAGCAAATGAAGGTAATTTGATTGTTAATGGCGAAACATATGAAAATATTTGGAATGGTACAAGCCAATCCATAAATGACTATATTGTTGATTTAGGTATTGCTCCTAGCGAATCCACTAGTGTTTCATTTGTTGCTACCGGTTCAACTATATTGGCATTGCAACAATTTGTACTTGTAGAACGTGCTGCTCCTTCTGTAACCGCTAAATTAGGTTCTGAATATAATGGTGCTTGTTTCGCTGGTACTGATAATGTTTTACAACTCAATTTAACTAATGATGGTCAAGCCAATACTGTTTACACAATTAATTTCTATATTGATGGCGAATTGGCTGACACAATGGAGGTTGAATTGGATTCCGGTGCTCAAACCAGTGTGTTCTTGGTTGATGATCTTATCAGACCTGTAACCGCAAATACTGTAAATGGTGCAGATAATGATAAAGTCAATTATACTATTGTCATCAGAGATAAAGTTTCAGGCAATGTTTTAGATGAGAAAACTCTCACTCCTACTGTTTGGTATAACGGTAATTTAGGTAAGGATTTAGCTTATCCTCCTGAAAACATCAGTTCATTCACCAACATTACTGTAAATGGTGGTATTATCATTGATACTAAGGATGATAGTACTTATCTTGGTGCGGCTACTACTGGCAGAACTGATGTCTGGACTCTTGATGTTCCTGAAGATGCTAAATTTGTGAACGGATTTGTTTATGTTTCTTATAATTGGGATAAAACTCAAGGAACTATTCCTGTTTGGACTACAACATTTAATGGTGTAGCTATTGCTCCTGTTGCAACTTATAGGGATCAATCCAATATGGGTACCTATGGTAAATATGGTTACGGTCTTGTGGTTTATGATGTGTCTGGCTTGCTGCAAAATGGTGAAAATACGTTTGTTCTTGAAAAAGAATTTAATAAGACTGCTGTTTATCCAAGTACCTTTGTAGCTATGTACAATGTAACTGAATCCGATGCCATCAAGACAATTTATATGTACAATGGTGCTGATTTATTGTCCAATGCAAATAACTTCTTGGGAAGAACCGTAGCAAGTAACAGTGTTTTAGACATTGTTCCTATTGAAAATGCAATAAGTGCTAATTTAACTGTATTTGCTGCTAGTGCTCAAAAAGGTGAAGGTAACTTGATTGTAAATGGTGTCAATTATGAAGACATTTGGTCAGGTACCGCTAACTCTGTAAAGGAATATGTTGTTGATTTAGGCACTTCTCCTAGCGAATCCACTAGTGTTTCATTTGTTGCTACCGGTTCAACTATATTGGCATTGCAACAATTTGTAATTGTCGAATCCAATGCACCTTACTCCTCTTCAGATTTACAAAAACTTATAGATGAAGCTGAAGACGGCGCCACCCTTGATTTAGGAGATAAAATCTTTGAAGATGTTTCAAATGTAGTCATAAATAAGGACATTGCAATTACAGGTGGTACAATCATTGGCAGTGAATCTGCTGGACCAATCTTTGTAATAACCCCTAAATCTGAAGGAGGTCCAAATGAATTCAACCTTACAGATTCTACCATCAAAGTAAACAACGCTAACACTATTG
>JADLKP010000133.1 GCA_016838945.1 Methanobrevibacter sp. | reverse complement strand
TAATTTTATAGTAATTCTATTATGAATTATTAAAAATTATCGTAGGTGAATGAAAATAAGTAATTTTATAGTAATTCTATATGAATTATTAAAAATTATCGTAGGTGAAACTATGAGCATTACATTAATAATTTTAATTGTTCTAATAATCATTATTCTTATAGCTATTGTAGGCCTTTACAATGGTCTTGTAACTGCAAGAAATAAAGTAAAGAATGCATGGGCTCAAATTGATGTTCAATTAAATAGAAGAGCAGATTTGATTCCTAACTTGGTAGAAACAGTAAAAGGATATGCAGGTCATGAAAAAACTGTATTTGAAGATGTCACTGCTGCAAGAGCCGGCTTGATGAATGCAAATGGCGTAAAGGAAATCAGCGAAGCCAACAACCAATTGTCAAGCACCTTGAAAACATTGTTTGCTGTTGCTGAAAACTATCCTGAATTGAAGGCTAATGAAAACTTCAAGGAATTGCAAGCTCAATTAGCTCAAACAGAGGATAAGATTGCTTACTCCAGACAGTTCTACAATGATACAGTCTTGATGTACAACAACAAATGTCAAACCTTCCCAAGCAATATCTTTGCAAATCTTTTTGGATTTAAGGAAGCTGACTTCTTTGAAGCTGCTGGCGAAGCAAGATCTGTACCTAAAGTTGAATTCTAATAATTAAAATAGATTTAAAAATTAGGTTAATTTGAATTCTAATTATAATAATAGATTTAAAATTGGATTTAAATTTAATTCTAATCTTCTAATTTAGATTAAATTAATATAGGAGTTTTTTCTCCATAATTAATAGGTGAAAAATTTAATTAATATATGGAGTTTTTTCTCCATATATTAATAGGTGAAACTATGAATTTGAAAAATAAGGCATTGGCTATCCTCATCATCTCAATATTCTTTATATCCGTATTGCCTGCAGTCTCTGCTGTGGACTATTCAATTCCATATGCCAATGTGGATATACAGGTCTATGATGATGGATTGATCAATGTTTATGAAGAGATCGATTATCATTTCTCAAGTTCTGCTCACGGTGTATATAGGGACATTCCCCTAAAGCAAGGCCAAAGCATTGAGAATCTTCAAGTCAAGGTTGATGGTGCCTACTATGATTATCAGGTAATCAAATATAACGGTCAGGAAAGGATAAAGATCTATCTTTATCGTGATGCTGCCAAAACTCAAGGAATTCCATCCGGAACCAATGTAAAGGTTTATCTCCAATATGACTTTACCCATGTTGTAAAGATCTACAATGATGTGGGAGAGCTTCAATATAAGGTTTGGGGAGATGAATGGGAAGAAAGTTTAGGCTCCCTTGATGCTGTAATCCGCTTCCCAAGTGACAAGAAACTTGAATATTGGATAAATCCTGCTTACAGCGATGCAGAAGCTAAATGGTCTGACGGCAATTTGGTCATAAAAAGTGATGGTGTATCTGAAGGAAGCTATGTTGAGGCAAGGGCT
Source organism: Methanobrevibacter sp. (assembly GCA_016838945.1). Taxonomy (GTDB): domain Archaea; phylum Methanobacteriota; class Methanobacteria; order Methanobacteriales; family Methanobacteriaceae; genus Methanobrevibacter. The sequence continues at coordinate 4,989 of JADLKP010000133.1, read as the reverse complement.
CTTATTCCTTTAAGCGAATTTGGAGAAGTCACTTATTTCGCACAGCACATCAATCAAACTGCTGCAGATAAGATAAGAAGCATGCAGCAGGGTGAGGAGAATACGCAGAATTTCCTAAGCACTGTAGGTTCTGTAGTCAATTATCTCTTGGTTGCATTATGTGCAATTCCTCTTGCAATCTATTATAGGTTTGGAAGGGAACCGAAAACAGATTATCAAGGAATCTATGAGCATGAACCTCCAACAAATGACCCTCCTGCATTCGTGAATGCACTTATGAGCGGGTTTGGAAAGAATGTTGGAGACTTGGATCAAAAGGCTTTCCAAGCTACAATCATGGATTTGATTGACAGAGGCAAGCTTGGAGTGGACTCTGAAGATGATACAGAATTCACAAAAACAACTTTCCTTACAGTAAAGTCTACTGATGGTCTTGAAAGGTATGAAAGAGAATTGATTGACATCTTAAGAACATATGAATTGAATGGCAGAATAAGCTTCTCATATATGCAGGGTTGCCTTAAAGAGGAATATCAGGCAAGGGCTTATCAGGACAGATACGACAATTGGTGCCAGAACTTCAAGAATGACTATCTGCCTGATGATGTATTCAGGGAATACTTCGATGAAAAAGGTTCCGATTATATGATGTTCTTTGGTATAGGTGCAATTATATTGGCTATTATTGTTGGAGCAATCTCCCTTTTCGTACATTTCAGAGGATCTTTCATAACCACTTTGGTTGCTGTATTCTTTGCAATTGTAGGTGGAGCTTGTCTTTTCCTTCCATCTGGAATCGGAGGAAAGTACACCTTGAAAGGAAAGCTCTACACAGAAAGATGGGAAAAGTTCAAGAAGTACCTTAAGGATTATTCATTGATAAAAGAGCATCCTCCTGAATCAATTGCAATTTGGAACAAGTATTTGGTCTATGCAACAGCTCTTGGAGTGGCGGATCAAGTCTATAAGGCAATGAAGATGCATGTTTATGGTGGATTGAACGATCCGAACTATACAGCAAATGACCTCTTCATGTTCTATTATCTTGGAGGGCATAATCATATAAACAGTTCATTTTCAACTGCATCATCCACTATCTCAGCTGCCAACAATGACTCCATTGGAGGAATCGGAGGCGGTTCCGGTGGTGGAGGTGGTGGTGCGTTCTAACTCAAGCTTTTTGAGGCTTCGCCTCAAAAACCTTGACCAAAACTTTTTCCCAGCTTTTCCAGGCCTTCGGCCTGCAAAACCTGGACTAAAACTCTTTCCACTCATATGATCAAATCATCTTTTTTTCTATTTTTTTATTTTTATTTTCTTATTGGAGTATTAATTTTTTCTATTTTTTTATTTTTATTTTCTTATTAGAGTATTACTTTTTTTCAAATTTTTTTATTACTTTCACTTTGTTATTTATTAATTAAATAATACTCTTTATAAAGAGTATTACTAATTTAAGCTAATTTTAGACCTTAGTATTAAGAAAAACTTTATATGATTATTACTACTATATATTAAATAAGCATGATATTACTTTTTGGTAAATTTGTATTATTTTAAAATATTATCGCTGTGTTACCTTTAAAGTAGAAATCAATATGGTTTGCCGAAGTATATTGTGTCTAAAAGTTAATAAGTAGCATATACTTATTTTCTCTCCTTAATGCATTTAGTAAAGATTATAATGATTTGTAGTAAAATGAAAGTTTATTTAAATCTTAAAAATCACTACAATCCAAATATTATTTAAAAAATTCTAAATCACAAAACATTATATTATAGCAATCTCTTCTACAAATTGTTATAATCTTTCATACTAATATTCTATTTTTAAATCTTTTCAATCAGCTTTTCTTGTTTTAGACATTTTTATGGACTATTTTTGAATTATAAAATTATATAAAAATGTTTCAGACATTTTAATAATTATTTTTGAATTATAAAATTATATAAAAATTTATATTCAATCCAAATTATAATTAGTAATATCGAATTAATAAAATCAAATTAATAGGTTGTTTCAATGGGGATTGTAAATAAATTGGGATTAGAAAAATCAGTCATACTGCTTGCTGCAGTTGTATCATTTGTCACAGCGTTTATAGCTAACATTTCAGTTGCATTGCCTTTAATTGCTCGTGAATTGGCCATGAGCAATATTATACAGAATTGGGTTGCAACCATATTTTTGCTTGCAATTGCAGCATTGTCAATACCTTTAGGTAAGCTGACAGGCAAATATGGATTAAGAAGATCATTGTTGATTGGGATAATAGTTACAATTATCGGTTGTGCACTATCCTGCTTTTCAAATACAAGCTATCTGTTGCTCTTTTCCAGAGTCATACAAGGTATAGGGGCAGCATTCATCAATGTTGCATCTATGGCATTGATTGTCTCTGCAGTGCCTCCTGAAACCCGTGGACAAGCACTTGGATTGAATATTGCAGGAGTTTATATAGGTTTGTCTTCAGCTCCAGTTATAGGTGGATTTGTTATCTATTACCTAGGATGGCAGAGCATTTTCTATATCATGCTCATTCCGCTTATCTTCGCATTATACATATGCTTATCATTGGATGGAGAATGGTCCATGTATGAAGGTTCCATAGATAAGTTGGGATCTTTGGTCTATATCATAGGAATCCTATTGTTCATTTATGGATTTACAGTCATCAATACAGGCTTAGGAGCAATATTCCTAATAGTCGGTTTGTTGCTATTGACTCTCTTTGCTTATATTGAATTGAGGCTTGATAATCCTGTATTTGAAGTGAGACTGTTTAGGAATATAAGGTTCTCCTCTTCAAATTTGGCATCCTTGATAAGTTATCTTGCAACTTTTGTAATCACATACATAGTGACCTATCATTTTCAATACATTATGGGTCTTGACTCACAAACATCAGGATTGCTGCTAATTGTAACCCCTCTTATGATGGCAATAATTGCTCCTATTTCAGGAAGGATATCAGATAAGATAGATCCTCAAAAGCTTGCAGCCATTGGTATGGGATTTGTAACCGTTGCCATTTTGATTCTATGCTTCTTGAACGAATCCACTCCACTGTACTTAATCATTTCAGCAATGTTCCTGCAGGGAATCGGTTATGGATTGTTTTCAACTCCAAATACAAATGCAATCATGAGTTCCGTCCCTAAGGAGGAAACTCCAACAGCGTCAGCATCACTTGCTGCTGTAAGGGTTATCGGCCAGACATTGAGTATGGGATTGTTGACAGTTATCTTTGCTTATGTGATGGGAAATGTGCCTATTGTTCCTGAGTATTATCCATTGCTTATGGCAAGCTCAAGGATTTCATGCATTATTTCAGCTATTCTTTGTGTTGTAGCGGTTTGCGCTTCCCTTGTTGGATTAAGGTCTGATGTTGAATATACAACCTAATTTTTCTATATTTGATTATTTTCTAATATTTTTCTATTTTTTAACTTTTTTTTAATTATTTTCTTATCTTTCCTATATTTTATTTTTTTTTAATTATTTTCTTATCATTCCTATATTTTATTTTTTAAATTATTTTTTCATGTATAGTTTAAAATAGCAAACCTTTATAAGCAATCATGTTTATAGTATTGTTCCGGTGATATAATGAGTGAAAAAAGTTTTGGTTTAATTCAACAGGAACAAGAAAGAGAGCTCCCTGACTACGGTATTGGCCCAATTGTTGCTGCATACTTCTTGGGATATCTCAAATCAGAAAAAGGGGACAAAATAGCAGATGAGGATGTTGAAAAACTCTTCATTGGGGCATGCCTAAAATTAGGCATCGGTCCTGTAGATGATTTGTCCGAATTGTTCCAAGTATTATTTGGCTTAGGAGAAGAGAAAGAGAAAGACAAACCTCTTCGCTACTATGCTTAAATAATCTATTTTTTCTTTTTTTAATCAAATAATTTTATTTTAGAAAATCTAATCATTTAATATTATATGGCTATTAAGGAAAGTATCATAAATATTGTTCTTTTTTGAAAAATTCTTAAGACTTTTATTAATATTTTCTATTTCAGTTTCATAATATTCTTTAGTGAATCCATTTGAATAGTTTATCATAAATCCTTTTTCAAGATTTGGCCCGTCATAGGATACATAGACTGATACTCTTCCTAATCCTTTTTTTAATGTGATTTTTTCTATTTCATTTTTAAATGTAAAAATATTCTTCTTTTCTCCATCACTCATTGTTTTATAGATTTCTGATGATGGGTAATCCTTTACAATGGTATTATTTTCATTAATTAGTTTGTACATAAAATTTCTCCTTTTTTTAAAATTCCAATTCATCAATTATTTCATTCATATATTTTACTGATTTTTCCAAATCTTTTTCAGTTAAAGGATCGTATAATCTATAATCAGCTTTTTTAAGTAAATTGTGTAACCCCCATAGTTTTTCACTGGCACTGAATTTATCATAATCTCTTAAAGCATTTCTAACTTGTCTATGTTCACTTACAAATTCTTCACCTTTTGCTTCAAATTCCCATTTTTGCTTAGTTTTAAATTTAGGAATTTTTTCCTCTAGCCATAAGAGAGCATATGAAAATGCACTATAATATGATCTATTAATAATTGTTCCATTAACAGCGCGAGAATCAATGTCTTGTTTTTTAAACAGTTCCTTTTCATCTTCTAACAATAAAGTAAATTTAAATAATTGGTATTGCGGATATTTTTTTATCATCATATTTTCTACTCCAGTTTATCAAATATTAATATCACTCAAAAACCAATATTTTTATAATGAGCCCTAATACTCAATTAATTCTTTTAATAAAGATACTATATAAGTCTATCGATTTTTTAATTGAATATTACTAGTTCAAATCAATTTTAAAGACTATTTAGGATATTTTATTAGATATAGTAAACTATAAATAACTTGTTATTTTATAGAGAAACGAAAATTCATATTTTCATTATTAAATTGATATAATTCAGGAAATTGGATAAATATTAAATTTTTAATT
>JADLKP010000132.1 GCA_016838945.1 Methanobrevibacter sp. | reverse complement strand
TAAAAATATTGAGTTTTAGAGGTTTAAAAGATGATTGGAAGGTGTATAGGAGAGACATCTCTTATTGAAGTAAGTTTTATTTCAAAAGAAATGCCGCAAGTAGGTGAATATGTCACACTTGAATATGATGGAAAGATTATCCTTGGAATGATTGAAACAATGGTTCGTGGAAGCGTTTCATTGAATAACGAAATATACGATCCAGATACAATAGCAAAAATTAGGGAAATCGAAGGTGACGATTACTATATTAAAGGAAAAATAACAATACTTGGAGATGTAAATGACAATTTAAAGTTGCCACGTACTCCAGCACCTCCTGGAACTCCTATTTATCTTGCTCCAAGTGATATACTTGATAAGATATTCCATATTGAAAACTCCTTAAAACTTGGACACCTTATCAACAATGATGTTGTTGAAGTGGGTGTTGACATAAATAAGATGGTTTCACGTCATTTGGCCATTCTAGCTATGACTGGTGCAGGTAAGTCAAATACTGTTTCTGTCATCATTGATGGTTTATTGGAGTATGACGGTTGCATGCTTATCTTTGATATGCACTCAGAATATGTGGACGCTGAATTTACCAACGGCAAAGTGAATGTTATAGAACCTATGATCAACCCACAATATATGGAATTTTCAGAAATTAAGAAATTGGCAAGCATTCCTTCTAATGCTCCTTTACAGGAAAGATACTTTAGAAGAGCATTCAACGAAGCTAAAAGATTAGTTAAAGAGGGTACCGCAAGTACAGCTGATTTTATAGAATTATTATACATAATCCTTGATAATTGGTATAATGATGATGATTATGATGCAAGCAACAAGAAGAACATTATGGATGTAATCAACAAAATAGAGGATTTGAATGTAAAATATGATAGACTACTCAATGTTAATATAGGTGACTTCCTAACCCAAATAAAACCAGGAATGGCCAATGTTCTTGATTTAGGACAAGTCGATGAGAATATGGCAGAAGTATTGGTTGCACATGTTCTAAGAAGATCACTTAGAAGCAGAAAACAATATGTAAGGCACAATGACAATGATGCATTATCCTATCCATTATTCTTCGTAGTTGAAGAGGCGCATATTCTAGCACCTCAAAACAGAAGCAGCAACAGCAAATATTGGATTACACGTATAGCTAGAGAAGGTCGTAAATTCGGTTTAGGTCTTTGTTTGGTTAGCCAATCTCCTAAATCTGTGGATGCTGAAACATTATCACAGGCAAACAATATGATTATTCTAAGACTTGTAGAGCCAAAAGACCAAAAGCACGTTCAAACTGCAAGCGAAAGCCTTAGTGAAGATTTAGTGAAACAGCTGCCTTCCTTGAATATAGGTGAGGCTTTGGTTTTAGGGCTTATGACAAAGGTTCCAACACTTGTTAAAATCAATGAATTCAAAGGAAGACAACGTGGCGGAGACTTGGATATCATTGAACAGTGGAAAACAAATAAAGAAACCGAAGAGGAATCTTTACAATTGCAATTAAGCCAATTTAAAGATTTAGGTGGAGGATATTAGTTTTACAAAGATTTATAAATTACTGTATCATTATTATTTGTACATAAAATTAAAAATCTAAATAATTTATCAAAAATAATTTATCAAAAATATTTTATTATAAATAATTTATTATAAATAATTTATCAAAAGCAATTAAAAAAATACAGGGGGAAATATATGAGATTTGCACATTTGTCAGATAGTCACTTAGGAACAAGACAATTTGGCCTAATGGATCGTGAAAATGACTTTTATGATGTATTTGCTAAAAATATAGATAAGATAATAGAAAAGGATGTGGATTTTGTTATACATAGTGGAGACGTGTTTGATAACAACAGACCATCTACAGAAGCTTTGCTTGCTTTCCAGAAAGCATTGCTCAGATTAAATGAAGAAAAAATACCTGTTTATGCTATTGCTGGAAACCATGATTCAATCTTAAGAAAAGGAGCAATGCCTCCATTGGTTTTATTTAAAGATTTGGGACTTAAATTAATCAGTCCTGATAATCCTGCTTATAGAGAAGGAGGAGTTTTAATCTGCGGAATTCCATATGTGCCTAGTTCTCAAGGGGATGTCTTGAGAGAAAAATATAATCAATTATCAAGGATTGCAGACAAATATCTTAAATCAATTTTAGTATCTCACCAAGGTATTGATAAATGGATGCATGAGGATACTCATGAGATAGAATTGTCTGAAATGCCTAAGAATTTTGACTATTATGCAATGGGACATATTCACAATTATATAGAAGAAGACTTCGGGGATGGTAAATTGGTCTATCCGGGGTCTATGGAAATATGGAGAACCAGCGAAAATAATGAAAACTATAGGGAGCATGGTAAAGGATTTGTTGTAGTGGATTTAAGTGATAAAAAGACAGAAATCGAAAGAGTAAAGATAGACTTGCCAAGAAAGTTTTATAATGAAGTAATTGACTATAACAAATTTGAGGAAAGGATTCCTATCATTAAGAAGGAAATTGAATCTTTAGAGAATAAGCCTATGCTTGATTTGAGTGTTGTTGGCGGAGACTTTGAAAGTGCTGAAGTTTATGAAGTTATTAAGAAAACACTAGGGGATAGTGTTTTAAATTTAAGGCCAAGTTTTAAGCCAGATAATGTTTTAACTGAAGAAGAAAACATTAATCCAGATAATATATTGGATCCAAGAACCTTATTGCATATTAAAGTCAATGACAAATATGGCAAAGATGCTGGAAATTTATCCATTAACCTATTGGATAATCTTTCTATCGGAAGAGTTGATGATGCCAAAATAATTTCCGATAGATATTATAGTGAACATTACCATGCTGAAGAAGAAAACGATTCAGACTTAAATCAAAATACAATAAAAGAGTCTGAGAAAATTAGGGAATCCGACAGTTTAGATGATTATTTGGATAAGAATTTAGATGCTGCTGATGAAGAAATTAATGATGAAGATTATTCAAAATCTAAGCAGATGAGTTTTGATGACTTTTAGGGGATGATATGGTGATATTTAATAGATTAGAATTAAAAAACTTTAAATCTCATGCTAACACTACATTGGACTTTAATCCAGGCATTAGCTTAATCGTTGGAGAGAATGGTGCAGGAAAGTCTACAATATTTGAAGCAATCACATTTGCATTATTTAAGGAATACAGCACCAAAACCATTACTGATTTGGTCAGATCTAACAAGAACATCAATGAAAAGATGGAAATGATGGTTAAACTAACATTTTATTCAAATGGACATACTTATAGGGTGGAAAGAGGTGTTACCTTAAATAAATCATCTTCCAAATCCACCTCTGACCTATATGAAATCACTAATGAAAGGGATGTGATGCTTGCTTCTGGAAATAAGCAGGTTGACAGTGAAATAGAAGATATACTAAGCATGGATTCTTCAACATTCTTGAATGCAATTCATATCAGACAAGGAGAAATTTCTGATTTGATAGATAAGACACCTGCAACCCGTAAAAAGTTAATTGGTAAGCTATTAAAACTTGAAGAGTTGGAAAAGGCTTATGATAATCTTCCAAGAATAAGCGAGGAATATAAAACCAGAAAAGCGGTTTTAGAAGATAGGATACAACCTGAATCTGAACTTAATTTTGAACTTAAAAAAGCTAAAGAAGAGCATTTCACATTAAATGAAAAGAATAATGGCATGAAAGAGGAGTTCGAAGTTCTAAAAAAGGACATTGAAATAAAGAATAAGGAAAAAGAGGATTTGGATAAGCAAAAATCTCAATATGAAACCCTTCAAATTAAGCTAAAGCATGAAGAAGATAATCTGAATGGATTGAAGAAGACAAAAGAGGATTTAACAAAAAAATACGATGAAATCTTAAGAAATGAAAACGAAATGAATCTTTTAAAGCCATTCAGCGAAAAGCTCCCAATTTATAAGGAATTCAAAGAATCTTTAATTAGTTTAAACAAGTTTAAAGAAGAAGAAACTAATAAAAAGGAGATTGTCACTAAAATTGGTGAATATAAATCAGCAATTGAATCTGAAAGAGAAAATCATGAACAGTTCATCTCTTTAGAAGGTGAAATAAAGGCTTTGAACAATAAAAAAGTAGAATTATCTGCTGATTTGAAGCAAATCAATGAATTGGAATCCCAAAGAAACACTTTAGTAAGGGACATAGATCAATATGGGAGAGATTTGGATACCTTCTATAATGATTCCAAAGTGGTTTTAACTGAGTTTGAAGTAGATATCAAACCAATTAAAACCAATGATGATTTGAATGAATTGGAAAGGATTGTTGAAGGTCTTAGGACAAGCCTTAGAAATGAGATCGATAACATTAGTGGTGAATTGGATACATTGAATAAGGAGTCCATTAGCTTAAGCCAAGAGATCAAATCCTTGGATGAGCCTTTATCTGATATTAGGAAAGTTGAAAACAAATGTCCTGTTTGTCAGTCAGATATTAGCGAAGATAAGAAAAATGAACTCATTCATATGTATGAGGAAACAATATCTACCAATACTAAAAAGATTAATGAAAATAATGAAATTGTCACTAAATTAAATAAGGACAAATCATTGAAAAATATAAATTTATCAAAGCTTGACTCAATTAAAACAAAGATATATAAGAACAAACATTTGGTTGGAGATTTGGATAAATTTAGTAAAAGTCTTGAGACAGTGGATGAGAAAATAAATGATCTTAATGGGAAAAAAGAAGAACTTCTACAATTGGACAAAATCATTGAATCTAAAGATAATGAGTTCAAAGAGCTTGAATCCCATCACAAGAAGTATTTGGAAGCTAATACTCTTCTTAAATCCTCTCCGGATGAGTCAAAAATAAAGGATGAACTATATTCCATTTCAGGCAATATCAAATGTGAAGATGAAAAGATTAAGGCTTTCATAGCCTCTGATTCCCAGCTTTCATTGGAATTAAGTGAAGAAGAAATAGATGAATTGATTAAGGAATTGACTTTAAAGGATACCAAATATCATGTTTTGATGGGATCAATCAAAGGTAAAGAGGAATATGAAGGAAAATTGAAAACCAATAATGAAGATATTGAGGCTAAGGAAAAGGAAATTCTTGAAATAAGTAAGGCAATTGAAACTTCAGATTACAACGAGGAAAACTATAGGAACATGGTATTCTTGATTGATAGGATGAATGATAAATTCAACCAATATTCCAAAATGATTGCTGTAAATGACAATAATCTTGACATCTATGAAAAATCAGTTAATGAAATTGAAGAGCGTATTGAAAACAACAGAAAAAATAAAAAGGAATACATGGATGTTAAAGAATATTACTCATTGCTTGAATACTTTAGAAATCTCTATGGTAAAGATGGTATTCAAGGGGACTTAAGAAGCCAGTCCAGACCATTGATTCAAAAGTTCACCAGAGAATTCTTTGAAAAATTCAATTTCAACTATTCTGACTTGATATTGGATAATGAGTACAACATTTCCATTTTCGGTCCTGAAGGTGAAGTGAATTTAGGAATGGTCAGTGGTGGAGAGAAGATAGCTATCGCTCTTGCATTGAGATTAGGTATTACACAGGCAATGTCTAAAGGCAATATTGAAACCATTCTTCTGGATGAGCCTACAATTCATTTGGATAGTTTCAGAAGACAGGAATTGATATCTGTTTTACGTAGCATGTCTGTAATTCCACAAATGCTTATAGTAACTCACGACAGTGAATTGGAAAACGCTGCAGATACTTTAATAAGAGTTACAAAAGAAGATGGAATTTCCAAAGTGGAAATAAACAGTTAAAAATAACATTATTCATTGGTAAGTATTTATACTTATTAATGAACTTTTTTTTATTTTATTTTTATTAATTTTTTTTATTTTTTTTATTAATTTTTTTTTATTTTTTTTTATTTTTTTTATTTTTAACCGTTAAAATAGACTTTTTTTTAAAAAAAAGAAGGATATGGAATTATTTAGAAATCATCACAGAATTCATCATAGTCTCCACTTACAATGGATCTTATATCCTCTACAATACAATTTGCATTCCATCCTACTACAGAGGTTGCTTTAGCTTCAAGTTCTTCAGGCACGATTTCCATACCGTAAGGACGTACTAAAAGTATAGGGATGTCAAACTCTTCTGCTTTTTCGATTAAAATATCAATATGCATTTGATTATAGTTGTAGATTCCAGATAAAATTACAATTACATCTACCTTATTAAAGAAGTCTTCACCAAATGGAGCGTAATCCTTTGCCATTGATTCAGTCCATAAAAAATCCGGTTTTGAATAGAGCTTTTCAGTGAATTGCCCATATTCGTTTTCTTGATCAATTCCACGGGTTATGATGAGATTATAAATTTTATTGTCTTGTTCTTCTTCAAACATTTTATCCTTCCTTTTATTGAATTAATCATATATTTTATACTTATATTTAATAATTTTTTCTAAACTGTAAAAATTATAAGT
>JADLKP010000131.1 GCA_016838945.1 Methanobrevibacter sp. | reverse complement strand
AATAAAAAAAAAAAGATAAAAAAATAGCATTAGTCTAAGAATGACTTAAAGAAATTTTCAAAATCCTCATCTTCCATTGGCTCTGGAGTTGAGAAATTATCATTGTTGAAGATATCACTTGCTAATTTTCTATAATCTTCTGCCTCATTTGACTGCGGAGCATATTCAACTACTGTTTTTGCATCCAATTCACTTCTTTGAATCAAATTGCTTCTTCCAATAACTCCAATGACCTGAGTGTTTATTTCCTTTGCAAAGGAACTTACTATTTTCTCTTCATTTTCAATGCCCTTGCAATTGCAAATGATTCCTCCAAGATTTCCTTTTAGCTTTTTGATTCCTTTGGAAATATTGTTTGCAGCGTATAAGGACATGTATTCTCCAGATGATACAATAAATACTTCATCAGCATAATCCTCTCTAAGAGGTACAGAAAATCCTCCACAGACAACATCACCTAAAACATCATAAAGGATTACATCAAACTCTTCGTCAAAGGCATTCAAATTCTCTAAACGTTTCATGGCAACGATAACCCCACGTCCTGCACAACCCACTCCAGGTTCAGGACCTCCGCTTTCAACACATTTTATTTGATTGAATCCTTCAAAAACCAAATCAGCAAGTTCTGGGTTTTTATTGTCTTTCAATGTATTGACAATTGTAGGAATTCTTTTACCGCATAATGTCCTTGTAGTGTCTGACTTTGGATCACATCCAATAACCATGACCTTCTTATCATCTTCACTATAAGCTGCTGCAATATTAGCCACTGTAGTACTTTTGCCGATACCGCCTTTTCCATAAATAGCTATCTTCTTTTGCCTTTTCATCTTTACACCAATCAGTCTTCTCTAGGAATCAATTTGTAAACAAAATCACTTTCCCTTAATTTTTCATCAATAGCTATTGCTACATTAGAACCTTTTATAGCCTTTTCAATAGCTTTTCCATCAATTTGCATAGAATCTATTACATGAGTGATTGAACCTGTAGTAGGTCCTTGAATCATAATCTCATCGCCAACAGCCAAATCATCCCATATCTTAAGTTCAGCAACCTTAATCTTATTGTAATAGTTTACAACCTTAGCAATGTCCCTCTTAATGAATTTGGATTGGTTGTTTTCACTGATTTCATAAGGAATATTGAAGTAGAATCCAGTATCATAACCTCTATTGAATACCTTCATCAGCTCTTCCATCCATTGAGGTTTGTACTTATAATTCTCAGGATCATTTTGATATGAATCAATAGCTTCCCTATAGACCTTAACTGCTGTTGCCACATAATCTGGAGATCTAGCTCTCCCTTCTATCTTAAATGAATCAATCCCTGCACCTATAAGTTCAGGAATATGTTCTATCAAAGCCATATCCTTTGGAGAGAAGAAATTTGTCCTATAAGAATCATCATATGAATTGGATATTATAAAGGATTCATCATCACATTCGGAAGTGTTGATGACATCATCATTTTCATCTTCTTCAAAGCTTAATTTCCATTCCTTTCTGCAAGGCTGGAGACAATCACCGCAATTTGCACTTCTTCCATAAAGCCCATAGCTCAAGAAGCATCTGCCGGATATTGCCATACACATTGCACCATGAATGAATACTTCAGTTTCAATTGTTGAATCTGTTTCTTTAAGCTTTTTGGTAATTTCCTTAATATCTTCCAAGGACAATTCCCTTGATAGGATAGCTCTTTTGGCACCTAATCTTTCCAAGGTCTTTAATGCATAGAAGTTAGTTGTATTCTCCTGAACGCTTACATGGGCTTCAAGACCGTTTTCAGTTGCAAGATCTATCAAGGCAATGTCAGATAGGATAATTCCATCTGCACCATACTCCTTAATGTAAGGCAATTGTTCCTTAAGCCTTTCAATATCCTTATCCTTCATAATGGTATTTGTACAGACATATAACTTAGCCCCATACTCCTTTACCATTTCACTTGCCTTCTTGATGTCTTCCAAAGAGAAATTGCTTGCATTAACCCTCATATTAAGCTCTTCAAAGCCAATATAAACTGCATCAGCACCATTCTTTAATGCACTGGTTAATGAAATGAAATTTCCTGCAGGGGCCAATAACTCTACCATAAAAAAACAACTCGTAAAAACTATTAAAAACATTTGAAAAATCTTAAAAATGTCCAAATATAAAAAAATACCTAAAAATACTCAAAAATAACCTAAAATATTCAAGAATGACCTTAATAATAATTTAAAAAAATAAAAACTTTAATAATAAAAAATAAAATGATGAAGATTATTTTTCTTCATCTGTTGGACCTTTAATGGTCTGATAATAATCGTAGTATGATTCGGCTTCCAAATCCTCCGGTATTTCAGTTGGATAATCTTCAGTTATGCATCCTAAACATAAGTCGTCTCCATCAATGCCAATAGATTCAATAAGAGCCTCTACACTGATGTAACCTAAGGTTTCAGCACCTAATTGCTTTCTGATTTCCTCAACTTCCAAATTAGCTGCAATCAATTCCTTCTTGGTAGCTAAAGCAACACCATAGTAACATGGAGCGATAACTGGAGGACAACCAATCAACATATGAACCTCTTTAGCACCAGCTGCCTTAAGTATTCTGACTAAAGATTCTGAAGTGGTACCTCTAACGATACTGTCATCGATTACGACAACACTTTTTCCTTCAAGTTCATGTTTCAATGGATTTAACTTAAGCCTTACAGCAATTTCACGTTCTGCTTGAGTAGGCATAATGAATGTCCTTCCAACATATCTGTTCTTGATTAGACCTTCACCATAAGGAATGCCTGAAGCTCTTGCATAACCAATAGCTGCAGGAATGGATGAATCAGGAACAGGTAAAACTAGATCTGCTTCAATAGGGTTTTCTTTATATAATGCTTCTCCAATTCTAAGTCTTGCATTGTAAACGCTTTTCTCATCAATAACACTGTCTGGACGAGCAAAGTAAACATATTCAAACATACAATGTGCTCTTCTGGAACCTTTAGCAGATGGCAAGATATATGAATTGATCTTATTGTCCTTAAAGTATAGCAATTCACCCGGTTCCATATCACGAATGATTTCTGCATCTATAACATCAAATGCGACTGATTCAGATGCAACTACAAAATGATCTCCGGTTTGACCTAAAATAAGAGGTTTCATTGCCATAGGATCTCTTAAGACATATAATTCATCATTGATTAAAATAACTAATGAATAGGAACCGATTAATTTCTGAGAAACATTATCAATGACTTTGAGAATGTCATCTTCATTTTTGAATTCCTCTTTGATTAAATAACAGACCACTTCAGAATCAGTGTCTGATTTGAATTCGTATCCTTTTTTAATTAAATCATTCCTTAAAGAACCTGAATTTACAATATCTCCATTGTGAGCCATAGCGATGAATCCATCATTCAATTCTGTATAGAATGGCTGGGAATTTTCTATTTTTGATTGGCCTGTGGTGGAGTATCTTACATGACCGATACCTACATTACCAGCTAAGCCTTTAATTAACTTATTATCAAAGACATCAGTTACCAATCCCATTCCACAGTGGAAATTCAACCCATAATTGATGTTATGAGTAGCTATACCTGCAGATTCTTGTCCTCTATGCTGTAAAGCATATAAACCATAATAAATTAAGTGAGAAACATCCATTAGTCCATCTTTAGAATGTATTCCAACAATACCACATTTATCTTTCAATATATAATCTCCATTAACCCTATTAAGACATAAAATGTTTTTTTAATATTCATATAATTCTTGAAATATAATATTAAAACTAACTTAAATAAAACAATTAAGTTAAAATTATAATACATGAATATTTATAATTTTTCTAATATTTATAATAATCTTTTTAGTGAAAATATTAAAAGGAAATTAGTAAAAAAAATAAGTTAGAAAAGTTAAAATTTTTTGGAAATTTTAAAAAAATAAGAAAAGAAGGTCAAAAAATAAAAATCAGAAGTGATTAACTCCAAAAGTTAGAAAATGGAGAATAATCCTCAGATTCCTCTTCAGTGTCTTCATCTTCATAATCATAGTCTTCTTCATCATCCTCTTCAATATAACGATTTATCTCATCATCAAGGGAATCCTCTTCCTCTTCATCATCATTTTCTATTGATTTAAGAGACTTGAGATTGAAGACATTAATGCTTTCCTCACTTTCCTTGACATTTAATTTCTCTTTGAAAATATCATCAAGGCTCTTGGAATCATCGCTATGGCCTTCAAATCTTTCATTATAGATGAAACCATCATCTGATGAATCAATCAGACCATCTTCTTTATTGAAAATGGAATCTTCTGAACTTGAATCTGAACTATAGGAACCATTCATTCCAAAACTTGGAAACTCTTCAAATAATGAATCATCATTTGAATTGATTGAATCATTAGCAGATCCACTTACACCAAACTCTTCAATGTCATCAAACTTAAAGTTGCTTTTAAAGTTATTATAATCCAAGTCCTGCTTATTTGTATCGGCCAATATAAAAGCAGTTTTAATGATTTTAAGCCAATCAAAAGCATCCTCTTTTGACTCTGCACAAATAGCTCCTTGACCTATCATAAGATTTTTTGGCCTGAAATTATCAGTGCTTATCAAAATGAACTTATAGACATCTTGGGAAAGATATTCCTTGAATAGATCATACCATAAATCATTTAGGGAATAGACTTCAAGGGAATTCTTGCTGTGAATACCTTCAAATCTTGACTTTAAATCTGAATAATCAGATTTGATCTTATCCAAATCTCTTTGAAGGATTTTGACCTCTTCAACCAGTTTTTCATTTCTTTCCCTTACTGCATTGGATTCCTTGATTAAAAGATCATTTTCCTTGCTTGTCTTTTCATGCTTTATGGATTCCTCTTCGAAATCCTTCTTCACTTCCATATATTTTCTTTTGGAATTGTTGATAGAGGATAAGTTGGAAATGCTGTATAATCCTCCACGGATAATGGAGTTGGCTATTTCATCCTCAAAGATATTTTCATCATTATAATCATATTCATAATCATTCAATTCCTCAAGTGAAGGAAGCTTTAGATATTCAATGAGATTCAAGTCATTTTTCAAAGCATTCTTAAGACTTTGATATAACTTATGGCCTTCAGCATTGGATTCGGCAGCAATCAATACCAAATCAGCTCCAACGATTGTATTTTTAGCTATTCCAATATCTCTTGTCGGAATGATGGAAGAGATATTTACATTGAAATTGGATAAATCAAAATTGCTTACCGCTTTAGAAATGAACTCCAAATAATCTGAATTAGTTAAGATAATCCTAATATCAACTAGTTTAGAATCAGAATTTAATTCATTTGAGAAATCATTTCCATATTCATTAAAGCCATAATCATTTTCTCCAAAGTCATTATCCATTCTAAGACCTCCATTCTAAAGCCATATAAAATTAAAATAAAAATTAACTGTGAATCTTCTTATGCCATTTCCAAGCGGATTCAACTATATCTTCCAATTCGCTTATTTCTGGTTTCCATTTTAAGATCTCTTCTGCCTTTTTGGAATCTGCGATTAAAATATCAGGATCTCCAGGACGTCTTCCTTCAATCTTAACTTCAAAATCGACACCTGTAACCTTTTTGCAAGTGTCAATAACTTCCTTAACAGAAAATCCGCTGCCATTTCCTAAATTAAAAATATTGCTGTCATTAAATGGCTCTTCCAAATATTGCAATGCCTTCAAGTGAGCATCAGCCAAATCATTAACATGAATATAATCCCTAATGCAGGTTCCATCTGGAGTGCTGTAATCATCTCCAAAAATGGAAATGCTGTCCCTTCTTCCAATAGCTGCATCCAAAACCAATGGAATCAAATGAGATTCAGGATTATGGTCTTCACCTATTTCACAATCCAAATCTGCACCTGCCGCATTAAAGTATCTAAGGGAAACATACTTCAAATCACCGAAATCAGATTCATCCTTCAATAGGTTCTCAACCATAAGCTTTGATTCCCCATAAGGGTTGATCGGTTTCAATTCATTGCCTTCACTGATTGGAATGGATTTTGGAATTCCATATAATGCAGCGGTTGATGAGAAGATGAATTTCCTTACTCTAAACTCTTTCATCACTTGGAGAAGATTCAAAGTGTTTTCAAAATTGTTTTTAAAATATTTTTCAGGCTCTTCCACAGACTCTGCAACTGAAGAAAAAGCCGCAAAATGCATAACAGCTTCAATTTCATTATCTCCGAATATTTCTCTCATTTTATCTGTGTCACTTAAATCTGCATTTATAAACTGCCCCCATTTAACTGCAGATTTGTGGCCTTTGGATAAATTATCCAATACTATTGTTCCATAACCTGAATTATTAAGTAATTTGTTGACATGGGCGCCAATATATCCTGCTCCACCAGTTACCAAAATCATAATATCACTTAAAAATTTATTTTCATCAATCAATTTTTTTTATAAAAATTATATTATGTTTTAGTTTATTTTATAATATATTTAACTTTTTAGATTTT
>JADLKP010000130.1 GCA_016838945.1 Methanobrevibacter sp. | reverse complement strand
TTTTATAATTCTTAAATATTCTTTAATATTCTTTAATATTCTTTAATAAATATTCTCTTTTTTAAGTCTTTATTAATTGCTGAAAAAAGAAATAAAAGTTTGTTCAGATCATTATTAGAAAGTTTTTAGTATTATTTGAATATGCATAGTTGGTTTATTTGCATTTCTGTCAGTCCTGTTGCTTTACTTGTGTCTTCTATTGTGAATCCTTGTTTAATCATGTTTATTGCTTTTATTACTTTTTGCATTGTTTTTTCTTCTCCTATTTCTATTCCTTTTTCTATTCTTTTTTCTATTCCTTTTTCTATTCCTTTTTCTTCTCTTTGTTTTAGTACGTAGTCCTTTAGGTGTTCTTCTGCTTCAGGGCTTAGTATAGCCATATTGATCCCTCCATTGTTTTTCATAATTTCATTATTGAACCAGTTTTTTACATAATTGAGTTCAATCTGTATCATGTTCTTGTATTCTTCTGGACTAAGATTTCTTATCTTCGGTGTTATATTGAGATTTCACTTGTTATTTCAACTCTTTTATCCTTATTCATCATGGGACTCAAGAGAAACAAGGCTTTTTCCTTATCTGACATAATAATATCATTCATATTTTTATATAAACTATTATTTAACTTTGTTTCTGATATAAAGCCTTTAACGATATGATAAGCATAGTAAACCTATCATAACTATTGATTTTATGAGTAATAAGTTCATGCATCTCAACAACGGTGCTGAAAATCACTTTAATCACGTGTTTCTGATGCACTTTGTGTAGGTATGCTTGATATACGTTAAATTTTGCTTCTTGCTCATAATTTATTTTGTATGATTGGAATTCCAGATTGATGATTAGGTCTTCAAATGTTAAGGCTGGCATGTCCGGTATGAATTTTTTACCATTATTTATGATTAATTCATTTGGGAGCTTTTCCTTGAAATGAACCTTGAACTCTCAGCTATTCAATGCCTCTTGAGGGCATATGTTGAAGAGTTCTTTGGGTTAAGTTTCCATAAGTGCTTTTGGATAATTATCCAGTATTAATGATGGGAAATTTTCAACAACCACATCGTGGGCGATATCCAATATTCCTTGAGGAAAAGTGTTGAAGATGTTCTTTAAATTTATATCATAAATATGCTTAGTTATTTTATCACTCATGAAAATTGGCATTTAATCTTATTTTCTAAAAGCAAGTATATAAATCAGTCAGTTTTTGATATAAATGGATAATAATATCTTATCACTATTTTAAACAGA
This sequence comes from Methanobrevibacter sp., assembly GCA_016838945.1. Taxonomy (GTDB): domain Archaea; phylum Methanobacteriota; class Methanobacteria; order Methanobacteriales; family Methanobacteriaceae; genus Methanobrevibacter. Next base: position 5,318 of record JADLKP010000130.1, on the reverse strand, counting down.
TTAAATTTGTATTTTAATTGTAATATTATGGTGAAATTGTAAAATTAGAGAATATTGCAAAAATAGGTTAATAAATTGGAAAATAAATTAAAAAAATAATTTTTTGATAAGCTTTATAAGCTACGGAAATCATAATGTTGTTAGAAAAGTCTAATTAAAAAAATTGGGATTTTGGGGTGATTCTATGTTTCTTTTTTTTACTTTAAATTTAATTTCTAAATGGAACTTATGTGAAATTAGGAAAGTTATTCGAAAAAAATGTCATGTCATTATCAAAAATGTATTTGTCCTAAAAATTTAGGAAATATTTATATACTATTAATTTCATACTATAATCAGTGATTAAAAAACATGATTTTTTAATCAGTGGGGGTGATATTAGTTTTAAACACGGACCATTTACACCATACATGCCAGACATACCATACATGCCATTTGTTCTTTTAAGCTTTAGCTAGTTTTGATCATTTGGAATTTTATTTACTATTGAAATTATGGGGGTTGATATGATGTCAATATTTACTAAAAATTTAAATGGGGTGATAGGATGCATGGATTTAATGAAAAATTAGATCTTGCAAATAATGATGAAACTGTAAAAATTGAAATTGAAGACAGCTATGATGCTCAAATTGAAAACAAAAATGAAAGTGAAAATGATGCAAAGGAGGAAAAAACAATGGAAAATGAATTGAATATCAAGAATGTAGTAAAAGAATATGACGATGAAAAATTAGCAAATATTGGATTTGAAGATGAAGAAATGGATTTGTTCTTTATTTTAGACAGGTCAGGTTCAATGTACGGGTCTGAAAAAGACACCATTGATGGTTTCAATGGTTTTATCGAAAAACAAGCTGCTAAAAACCACAATATTCTTGTGACTGTCATTCTTTTCAATGGCAAATATGAGGTTTTGTATGCAAGAAAACCTATTTCTGAAGTAAAACCGCTTACCAATAAAGAGTATTATGTTAGAGGGTCCACTGCATTGCTTGATGCAATCGGAAGAACCGTAAACACTTACCGAGAAGAAGCGAATCATGCTATGTGCATCATCACCACCGATGGATATGAGAACTCTTCCAGAGAATTCGACAAAGCTCAAATTAAAGACATGGTTGAAAATTCAGGATGGGAGTTTGTTTACATTGGAGCCGATATTGACGCTTACTCTGAAGCATCCGATATAGGAATCAGTCAAAGTCGTATAGCCAGACATACAAAGAGTGCTGAAGGATACGATGATATGTATAAAGCAGTAGGCGAAATCACCAATAAATATTATGTTGAAAGGGAAAGCTTAAGTAAAGACTATGATAACTGGAAAGAGGATTTGGAATAATCCTTTTCTTTTTAATTTTTTCTATCTGATTATGATTTAATAATACAAAGATTTTTTTTATTTTTTAGTCCGTTTTATGATTATTAATACAAAGGTTTTTTTATTTTTCAGTCAGATTTATGATTATTAATACAAAGATTTTTTTATTTTACTATCTGATATACTATTGAATATAAAATTTTTATTTTTCTAGAGGTGATAATTTGGGAAAAATAACAAATAGAAAAGAGGCTTTATCTATACGGGATAATGTTTGTAAGGTAAAGGAAGAATATATGAAAGAAGATAAATGCTTTGATGAGTTTGCAAAATTGGAAGAACTTACCTTCGATGATGATTATTGCCAGTATTTAATATCAAAATATGCAAAATTATCCAGATTTTATTTGGATGATGAGGAAGCCTATAAAGAGGAATATGGTGAGGAAAATCCTTCAATTCTTTGCTTTAATGACATTGTCGATTATTTGGATAAAATTGTATCCGGAAACTTTGCAGATGAGGTCAAAAATGAATGCATTAATGAAGGAAGCTGCGTAGAGGTAAATGGCATCAATTTCAAGCCTGTTTCAAAAATCGATATAGATGATATTGATGGTGAAACATTGGTTCTTCTCTTCGATGGCAGTGATCTTATTGCCAAGATTCCATTTTATGACATAATCAGCTATCAAATCAAAGAATCAGAATAGGCTTCTCTAAAAAAAGCGCTTATGCTTCTTAAATCTAAAAGTTGAAAACTTTTTTTGCTTTTTAGGCAATTGCCCTTTTTTTGAATATTTTTATTAATTTTCTTAGGCAATTGCCATATTTTTTGACTATTTTTATTAATTTTTTCAATAAATATTTATGATGTTAAAATAAATCATTAATAGTGCACTAAATAATTTGTTGAATGTTATTAATCATTGAATTAGAATATTGGAGAAATTTTATGAATAATTTTATTAAGAGATGGACAGAATCAAGTTTGATACTGAAAATATTCATTGGTCTTATATTAGGGGTTATTTTAGGTATCGCTCTTCCCCAATATAAGATTATTGGACTTCCAGGACAATTATTCGTAAATGCTTTAAAGGCAGCGGCTCCGATACTCGTTTTTCTATTGGTCTGTTCCGCTTTATCCCAAGCAAGTGATGAAATCGGAACAAAATTCAAAAGAATCATATGCTTATACTTATTTTCCTCATTTTTGGCAGCTTTAATTGGGGTGATTGGAAGTTATATATTCCCTTTAAGCATTACACTTACCGATGCAAGCTCTGTATCCCCACCAGGAGGATTAAGTGATGTCTTGACTAATATGCTATTGAACATATTTGCAAATCCTTTGCTTTCCTTGACAAATGGCGATTATTTGGGAATTCTCTTTTGGGCATTTGTTTTAGGAATCTGCTTGAAGAAAGTGGGAAGCGACAGTACAAAAGGTTTGCTCAATGATTTTGCAGAAGCATTGACTATGGTCGTTGTGGGAATCATACAATTTGCTCCAATCGGTATCATGTCCCTTGTATTTGCAGCTGTCAGTCAAAATGGATTGGGCATATTTGTTCAATATGGTGAGTTGATAGCATTGCTTGTGGGATGCATGCTTTTTGCCATTTTTGTTGCATATCCTATGATAGTGGCAGTAATCTTAAGACGCAATCCATATCCTCTTCTATTCATTTGCCTAAAGGAAAGTGGCATAACTGCATTCTTTACAAGAAGTTCAGCAGCAAACATTCCAATCAATATGCTTCTTTGTGAAAAGCTTGGGCTTGATGAGGATCTTTATTCAATCAGCATTCCATTGGGAGCTACAATAAATACAGGTGGGGCAGCAATCACCATTACAATAATGACTTTGGCTGTATGCCATACATTAGGAATCGGAATCGATTTGCCCAGTGCAATTATTCTGTGCATAGTTTCCACCTTTGCTGCTTGCGGAGCTTCTGGTGTTGTGGGAGGTTCCCTTTTGCTTATTCCAATGGCATGTTCATTGTTTGGAATGCCTACTGATGTTGCAATGCAGGCTGTTGCTGTAGGATTCATCATAGGAGTTGTTCAGGACTCCTTTGAAACTGCTCTTAACTCAAGCGGCGACCCTCTGTTCACTGCAGCTGTAGATTATTACGATAGGGCAAAGAAAGGAAAGCCAGTAAATTATTTAGGGGAATTTGCTAAAGATAATAAAGAATAATCTTTTCTTTTTCTATTTTACTTTTGTTCTTTCTATTTTTAAGTTAATTTTATCAATTAAATTTATTAAATTCTAAAATTATAAAACTAATAAGAATTAAATATAATATTGAATGAAATTTATAATTTTTTTAAAAACTTATGGGTACTAAACAATGAATTATGAACTAATTTTAAATGATTTAAGGCCAAATCAAGAAGAGATTTTTGCTGCCAACAGAACAACAAAGAAAGTAATGGATTTCATCAATGAAACCTGCGAAGAAGAAGGAATTGATGCTAAAGCAATGGCTGTTGGTTCTGTTGCTAAAAAAACTTGGTTAAGCGGCAAATCTGACATAGACATTTTCATTCATTTTCCTACAACAACAAATATGGATTATCTTAAAGAAACTGGTATGGATTTAGCATACAAAACCAATGATGCTTTAAATGGTAAAGCCAGTGAACATTATGCCTCCCACCCATACTTGACATGTGATATTGATGGCTTTGAGGTGGATATAGTTCCCTGTTATGAAATTAAAGAAGGCGAATCCATAATATCTGCGGTTGATAGGACTATTTTGCATACCAAATATATCCAAAGGCATTTAAATGGAAGGGAAGACGAAGTATTATTGCTTAAGAAGTTTATGGATGTCATTGGCACTTATGGCTCTGAATTTAAGACCGGTGGATTTGCAGGTTACTTATGCGAATTGCTTATTTTAAAATACGGCACTTTTGAAGATACCTTAAGGGCGGCTCAAAAATGGAAATTCCATACAACCATTGATTTGGAGGATTTCGGGACTGTCAATGATGATATCTTTAAGGAAGACCCTCTTGTATTCATTGATCCGACAGACAAGAACAGGAATGTTGGAGCTGCTTTAAGAATAGAAAGATTTGTTGATTTCATTGTGGCTTCAAGAAACTTCTTGGCATTTGTTGATGATGAAAGAGAAGATAAGGTCATCGAATTCTTCAAACCACTACAAAAGGAACATCTTTTGAATAAATCCAATGAGGAAATTGCAGATTATGTTGTCGAATCATTTAAGGATAGGGAGACCCAAACTTTAATAATCAAATTCCCTATTCCAGAAATGTCTGCTGATGCTCTCCATCCGCAGCTTCTAAAAACAATAGATTCAATTTGTGAAAAATTGGAAGCGGAAGACTTTTCTGTCTTTAAGCATGCTTACTGGACTGATGAGGAGAGATATGTTATCTTCACAATTGAACTGAATGTTTTCAAACAAGGAAAATATTACATACATAAGGGACCTAAAGTCTGGCCAAAGAAGGCCTGTGAAAACTTTAAGGCAAAATGGGGAGACGCATTATATCCCTTGGATGAGCATATGGCATTGACTAGAGAAAGACAATTCAAAACAGCAAAGGAATTCATCACACACCTATTGAAATTGGAGAATATCCACATAATCAAGGTTGGAAAGAATATTAAAGAGGCTATCTGCAATGATTATGCTCTTTTTGAGATTGATGAGTTTTTAAATGATTTAAATAGTCATTTTAACTATGGCACTGACAAAAGCAATAGTGAAGAATTGGCGCTTGAATATTTAAACACTTTAGATGATTTCTTAAATCCTGGTCAATATTTAAAGAGGTAATTAAACGTCTCTCGATATCAGTTAAGATTTTTTATTTTCTCATTTTTATCTCATTTTTGAATAAAGTTCTTTTTTTACTTTCTTTATGATTCCTTTTTATATAAAGTTCTTTTTTTATCTTTTTTTCTCATATTTCAATATTCATTTTTTTTTTTTTTTTTTTT
>JADLKP010000129.1 GCA_016838945.1 Methanobrevibacter sp. | reverse complement strand
TAAATTTTTAGGAAAATTCTAATTAATATAAGATTATTGTTGTCTAAACAATCTGTCTTTATTTTTTTAAATAATTCCTGAACTGATGTATAATATTAAAACAAATATGTTTTTAATATTTGTTTATAGAAAAGGCTTAATTTCCTTTTCAGGATTGAAAAAATAGTTAAGTTTATATATTATACAAACATATTTAATATAGTATAGGTGATAATCATGAGCGGACAACAAAATGTTCAAAGACCACTTGACGCATTAGGAAAAGCAGTAAATTCTCCAGTTTTGATTAAACTCAAAGGAGAAAGAGAATTCAGAGGCATCTTAAAAAGTTTTGACTTACATATGAACTTAGTTCTTAACGATGCTGAAGAATTAGAAAAAGGAGAAATAATGAGAAGATTAGGTACTGTTCTCATTAGAGGAGACAATATTGTATACATCTCTCCATAGAAACTTAGTTTCTTGTTTTTCTTAAGTTTTTCTTTGTTCTACTCAATAAAGATTATTGAATTATTGTTTTATTAGTTAAATTAATCTTATTAATTTAATTAATTTATTATCTATTTTATGTTCTTATTTTTGATAAGACTATTTTATAGACTGTTTTAGCATTCTTAAAGAAGAATTTATTATTATTGTGTTATTAATTTAGGAGGAGATAGAAGTGAAAGGAACTCCATCAATGGGTAAAAAGAATAAAAAGACCCATATTAGATGTAGAAGATGTGGTAAAAACTCATACCACGTTCGTAAGAAAGTTTGTGCTTCTTGTGGATTCGGTAAATCCAGTAAAATAAGAAGATACAGTTGGCAAAACAAAAAACCTACCACTCGTCAAAGATTAGTATAGGTTTGAAGTTTTAGCTTTGCAGACTTTTAGAAGTTTGATCAAATTTATTTGAGATAATAAAAGCGAATTATCTCAAAACTACTTACTATTTTTTATTATTTTTATTCTCTTTAGTTTATATTATATATTTTTTCGATTTTTATTAATATCCTAATTAAAGAATTAGCTTTTTTTTAAGTTTTTGAAGAAAATAAGTTGTTTGATTTAGAATAGTTTTTTTTAAAAATAGTTTTTTATAATAATTATTATTTGAAATGTAATGTTAAAAATAGTTTTTTAAAATATTATTGGAAATCAGCTATAATTTGATCTAACTCTTTTTGAAGTTCTTTCAATAACTTTGTATTTTTACCTGTCTTATCTAATATCAAAGTCATTATCTTATCCACTTCTCTTTGTTGGTAATTTGGATCAATCTCTTCACTTACGCTGTCCCATAGTTCTACAGCCCAGTTTTTCTTGCCGTCATAGACTTGGTCAACCAATGTCAGTTTCCCATTTTTCAATCTGAATAACCTGAAATCCTGTTTTGGATTGGATTTCTTTCCTCCTTATTGCAGTCGAGATATAAACCATCTGAAAATTCAGTCTTGTAATCTCCTGCCTTAACAAATTCACCTATCAGTGAGAATCCATTCAACACGCTTTTATCCAAACCTGTAACAGTCTTCACCCATCCTCCAGTAGCTCTAAAGTTTATTGAAGGATCTATATTTGTTATTTCTTCACACCAATTAAGAAGCATAATTTTCTCCAAACAATCAATTTTCAATAATATTTCTTTTAATTTTAATAGAATACACGATATCAATTTTATTTCTTAAGAATCATTGTCTAAAAATTCCAGATATTCATTAAAAAATAAGGATATTATTCTTCAATGCCTATTTTAAATATTATAAAAATTCAAAATATTCATTAATGAATATAAACGATACTTAATAACGATTATTTTTAATTCCTAAACTATGATTGATAAGATAAAAAAATTTAAGATCATATTCCTCTAATAAGAGATTAAAAATATATTATTTTTTTACCCAAGATTAAAAAAGACGATTTTTAAAATAGTATAAATTCTGATTCAAACCTTTAAACAAAATGTTTAAACCTGGTTTTCAGCAATTTATTGTTTGAAAAAATAATCTTTTTTGTTGGATACTCCTTTTTATATGATTTTACTTATAAATGGATTGTTCGAGAGCATTTGAAAACTAATATCTCTCAAATTTTGCGTGGGGTTTCACCTAAAATTATTTAAACTATATATACTACATTAAACAAAAGTTTATATGTATAGTTTTATAAATTACGATAGAGACTGTTGTGATAATTTAATATTAATTTATTGATATTATTTTTTATTTATGAGTTTAAGTTAATATTAAATTATTATAATAATTCATATCTAAAATCTAAAAAACTATTTTTAAAATCGCTGAATGAATTTTTAGAGTGAATTAAATGAAATTTTTAGAAAAGTTTAATATTGTTCCAAACAACGAGGATTTATATATCATAGCTTTTACTCATTCTTCATATAGTGCCAAATATGATTTGGATTATGACTATGAACGGCTGGAATTTCTTGGAGATTCCGTTTTGAATATGTTGACATCCGAATATTTGCAGAATAAGCACCCTAAATACAGTGAAGGTAAATTGACAAAGCTTCGAGCAAATTATGTTTGCCAAAACGCTTTGATTGTTTATTCACATGAGAATGACCTTGACAAGCAGATCAGATTGAATCTTGAGGATAATGCACTCAGTGACAATGAGGTCATTTCAATCACTGCAGATATCTTTGAATCTTTTTTAGGCGCAATCTATTTGGATCAGGGAATAGGAAAAGCTAAAGAGTTTTTAGAACAAACCGTTTTCCCATACATTGAAAAGAATACCATATTTTTCCATGATTATAAATCTACAATCAAGGAATATGGGGATGCTAAGGACGTTGAAGTCTCCTATGAATTGCTTGAAGAGCATGGTGCACCTCATGACAAGACCTTTATTATGAGAATTCTAATCGATGGTGTCGATTATGGCCATGGTGTTGGAAAAAGCAAAAAAGAGGCTGAACAGCTTGCAGCTTGTAAAGCTATTGACAGATTGGATATATTGTCTTAAATTAAATATCTTCAATTAAATATGTTCAATTAAATATGTTCAATTAAATATGTTCAACTTTAAGAACACTTTTTTATCATATTTAGAAAAATGGTTTTTTGCTATTCTTCTTCATATATTTCAAGGCAAATATCATAAATAATCTTCAAATCTTCTTTTAGACCGAATTCAATGTTTTCTGGATTTTTTTCATTAAAATAGTTTATGACCTTCTCTTCATCAATCTTATGATTGTCTATTAAATCCATTATGAATTTAGAAATAATTTTGCTTGTTTCTACTGTGATGATGTCATTAAACAACATCTCATATAGGTTAATCAATAGATCTGTATTGTTGAATTCAGTTTTATTTTCACTTGACATTTTATCCCCTTATTTTTTTTAAGTCAAAATTTTATAATATGTGCATAATTTTTATTATTTTTTACATGACTTTTAAATTTTTTCATATTTTTTTAAGATAATTAATCATTTTTTAAATTTAATTAATCATTTTTAATTTTTTAGATTGAAAGAAATCATTGCTAAATCCTAAAACTTATATAAATAAATATAAATAGTATCTTAATGAAATATAAATATTGACGTAACTTTATAATATTTGACTAGTCTTCATTAATATAATGAAGATTGACTGACTAACTAGACTTAAATTTAAAAAATTATATCAAATTATTCTTATAAATTTATTTAAGCTGTTGAATAGTGTGCTGAATTCTTTTACATTAAAATTCAGTATTCTTAAACTTATAAAGGTATCAAAAATGAAACAAAATTCTGTTGGTAAAGTTCAAACCAAACATTTTTCTATCAAGAGTGATTTAAAGTTAAGTTCCGGCAAGACTTTAAGCAATGTGGAACTTGCATATGAAACTTATGGAGATTTAAATACCGCTAAATCCAATGCCATTTTGGTTTGTCATGCACTTACCGGAGATGCACATGCTGCAGGTAGGTATACAAACATTAAAAAGGAAAAACCAGGATGGTGGGAGATGGTAATAGGTCCTGGAAAAGCATTGGACACAGACAAATACTTTGTAATATGTTCTAATGTATTGGGAGGATGTAAAGGTTCAACAGGTCCCGCATCAATTAATCCTGAAACTGGAAAGCCATATGCTCTTGATTTTCCAATAATAACCATCGAAGATATGGTTCATGCCCAAAAAAAACTTATAGAGCATTTAGGAATTGAAAAGTTATATGCTGTCATTGGAGGTTCCATGGGAGGAATGCAGGCATTGCAATGGACAGTTTCCTATCCTGACATGATGAAAAAGGCGAGCATTATCGCTACGACTGCAAGGTCTTCCCCTCAGCAAATAGCATTCAATGAGGTAGGTAGGCAATCCATTATTCTTGATAACAACTGGAATAGGGGAAATTACTACGGTCAGGATAAGGCTCCAAGATCCGGACTTGCAGTGGCTCGTATGATTGGACACATCACATATCTTTCTGATGCTTCAATGTATCAGAAGTTTGGAAGAGATTTGCAAGACAAAACAGAGCTCAGTTATGACTTTACTGTTGATTTTGAGGTGGAAAGTTACTTGCACCACCAAGGTGAGACTTTTGTCAAACGTTTTGATGCAAATTCCTATTTATACATTACTAAAGCAGTGGATTACTTTGATTTGGCAGAGGATGGCAATCTTTCAGATGGTTTAATAGACGTCAAGGCGAAAATGCAGATTATTGCAGTGGATTCTGATTGGCTATACCCTGTAGACCAATCAAAGGACCTTTTGGCTGCACTTCAGTCCAATGATGTGGATGTTATATATAATGAAGTAAAATCAGATTATGGGCATGATGCATTCTTGCTTGAAAACGGTCAAATGAACTTCCTCTTATCAAATTTCCTATCTGAACACCATGTAGGAGATGTAATGAAAACAGAAGTTCCTACAATTCGCATCGATTCAAGTGTAAAAGAGGCTGCAGTTATCATGTTTGATAATGAGATTACCCATTTGCCTGTTGTATATGACGACAATTCATTGGCAGGAATCGTTACTGCATGGGACTTGTCCAAATCAATTGTTGAAGATTGCAGTGAATTGAGGGAAGTCATGACTAAAACTGTAAAAACATGTAAGTCAACTGATGAGATTGAGGATATTGCCAGATTGATGAAGAAATATAACATCTCATGTTTACCTGTTGTAGATGATGGATCTAACTTAGAAGGTCTCATTACAACTGATAGGATTTCTCATCTTATTTCTAACTATTAGACCCCAGCTTTTCCGCTCCTTCGGAGCGCAAAATCTGGACCAAAACTCTTTTCAAATTTGGGATTAAATACCTTAAATCCCCTATTTTTTCTTTTTTTATTTTAATTTTTTTTTAACATATTTAAATACTATTTTTTATAAACTATTACTATAACAAATTAATTTCATTTTTTTAATTAACTATTATTTGAGGAATTTTATGTCAATTGATGATAAATATCAAGAATTTGAATTGATACTTAAAACAAGTGTAGGTGATGAAGTATTGAAGAATTCAGATACTGTGCTTGTTAAATTTGGTCCTAAAAGGAATGGCATAGTTAGTTCTTGGTTAAATGGAGGATATAATGAGGATTTATCTGCTGTTTTCAATCATCAATTGTCTCAAGAGAATATTGATAAATATGAAGAAGGAGGCATTTTAGGCTTCCTAAAGGACCTGTCCTCTGATTTTTATTATGATTTGAATTTGAGAAGCGATAAGATAAGTGGACTGATTACTTCTGCAGATATGGATTATTATTCAATTGCATGTGAAAAATATAGGGATATTGAAGTGATGGCAATAGCAACTGCAGGTGTTAGAGTAAATGCCGTTTCTGCAGGGGATGCTGCTTCTTATTATGAAATAAATGATGAATATGATTTTGATATCAATGAACATGATGATAAAAAGCTCTCAAATAAGCCTGGAACCATTAATCTAATTCTTTTGATTAATTCCAAATTAAGTGAAAGTTCACTTCTTTTAGCTGAAATGATTGCTACAGAGGCAAAAACAGTTGCACTTAGAGACCTGATGACTGCAAGCAATTATTCCGATGAGATTGCAACAGGTACTGGAACTGATGGAATAGCTATCTTCTCTAATCTGGATAGTGAAAGCAGAATAGAAAATATGAGTACTCATGCAAAGATTGGCGAACTTATTGCCAATGCTGTAAAAGCTGCAATTAAAGAGTGTTTGGCTAAATTGCAATGGTTGACTCCAACTTATCAATTGAATGCACTTGTCAGATTAGACAGATACCAATATAATCTTGATGATTTTTATGAAAATTTCTTGACAGATTTCATTGATATACGAAATGAAGATGACAAAAAGGAATTCATTCTTTCATTGATTAAAGTTTCTAAAAATCCAGAACTTGTAGCTAACGTATCCTTAATCATTCATCTTTTAGATCAATATAGATATGGATTATTAAGTAAGAAAACTGTTTTAAAGGTTTCAAATTCAATATTGGAAAATCAATTGAATAGAGATGAATGGTATTCTATGAGATTGCTTGTAGAATATATTATTAAGACTCAGTTAGAATAATTTTTTCATCATTGCTTTTTTTTTA
>JADLKP010000128.1 GCA_016838945.1 Methanobrevibacter sp. | reverse complement strand
CCAATCTTTTTATTTTACATTTATACAGATGTTTTTTTATTCAAACAATACTTTTAACCTATTTTTTTCATTTAAAAATTTATTTGCTTGATTTTAATCCTTTTTAAAGTAGAATTTAAAGAATTATAAAGTTAAATTTATATATTAATTTTATAAATATATAATTAATAACTAAGTTATATAACTAAGTTAATACATTAATTAATCCTTTGTTGATTGATGGTATTCATTTATTATATTAATGAACGATTTTTAATTTTTTTATAAAATGGTGTGATTATGGAAATGAATAGGAATTTAAAAATTGGATTGATAGTAGCTATTTCTGTAATAGCTCTTTTCGTATTATCATTGCTAATTACCAGTGCACCAGCAGGAGACGATAATGCAGTTCGTTTCGGAATCTTAACTCTCTTACCACCTCTCGTTGCTATTGCTTTAGCATTCATAACCAAAGAGACTATTTTATCTTTGTTTATTGGGGTATTCGTTGGGGAATTTATGGTTTCTGTTAACGACTTGAACATTGTCAACTCTGCTATCAATGCATTTTTAGCAATGGGTAGTCAAATTATTTCTTGTATGGCTGATCCATGGAATGCAGGTATTATCCTTCAATGTTTACTTATTGGTGGTATCATCCAATTGGTAACTAAGATGGGTGGTGCAAAAGCTTTAGCAGATGCATTTGCTAAACGTGCTGACACTCCTAGAAAAGCTCAATTATTCACTGAGCTTTTAGGTTTATGTGTTTTCTTCGATGATTATGCTAACTCTTTGATTGTAGGTCCTATTATGAGACCTGTTATGGACAAACTTCATGTATCCAGAGAAAAATTAGCATTTGTAGTAGACGCAACTGCAGCTCCTGTAGCAGGTATCGCTATTATTTCTACTTGGATTGGTTTAGAACTCAGTTTAATTACTCAAGGTTTCCAATCTATTGGAATGAATGTAAGTGGATTCGGTATATTTTTACAAACCATTCCATTTAGATTCTATAACATTTTGATTTTAATATTCATTGTTATTTCCGCTCTTACTTACTATGAATTCGGACCAATGAAAGACGCAGAGAAAAAAGCTCGTGCTAGAAAAGAGGATGAACCAGTTGAATCTCTTGAAGCAACCAGTTTTGACGATGTAAAACCAGTTGAAGGTATCAAATTATCTGTTTGGAATGCAATTATTCCTATTGGTGTATTAATTGTTGGTGCACTTATTGCATTCTACTGGAGTGGATATACCACTATCTTAGGTGGAGAAGATCAAGCTTTAATCACTTTAATGAAAACATCTCCATTATCCTTCAGCGGTATATTTGAAGCATTATCCGCTTCTGATGCATCTGTTGCATTGTTCCAAGCAGCATTGCTTGCTTCCATTGTAGCTATTTTGATGGCAGTTCTCCAAAAGATCATGACCATCGAAGAAGCTATTGCTGAATGGGTTGGAGGTATGAAAACCATCGTTATTACTGGTGTAATCTTATTGCTCGCTTGGTCCTTAGGTGGAGTTATCGGTGAATTAGGTACTGCTGACTACTTGGTAGGTATATTGGCAGGTGCAATACCTGTATTTATTTTGCCTACTTTGATTTTTGTTTTAGGTGCTTTAATCTCCTTTGCAACAGGTACTTCCTATGGTACAATGAGTATCTTAATGCCATTAACAATTCCTCTTGCTTGGGCTGTAAACCCTGAAATGGGCTTTGTAATCGTATGTACAAGTGGTGTATTGACCGGTGCTATCTTTGGTGACCACTGTTCACCAATTTCAGATACCACTATTCTTTCATCTATGGGTACAAGCTGTAACCACATTGCTCACGTAAGTACTCAGATATACTATGCAATGTTCGTTGCAATCATTGCTATTGTATTCGGTTACATTCCAGCAGGATTCGGTATTCAATGGTACATTTCAATCCCTATAGCTATTGTGGTGATGTACATTGGATTAAGAGTTCTTGGTGAAAAAGTACCTTTCGAAGAAGCAGCTTAAAATGATTTTTACTTAAATGGTCAAATCCATTTAAGTTTCCTTTCTTTTTTTTATTTATTTTTTTAAAGTTGATTTTTTTTAATAATTTAATCTGGCCCTATTTTTAAAGCTGATTTTTTTAATAATTTAATCTGGCCCTATTTTTATTCCAAATACTTAATTTTTTTAACAAGTTTTATTTACTAGTTCCAATCAATATATTCTTATTGTAATTTGTTTATTGATTATGTAGTGATTTTTATGGCATCTAATGAAAAGTCTGTATGGGATAGTAATATCTCTTTTATTTTGGCAATGATTGGGTCTGCCGTTGGTTTAGGTAATATTTGGCGTTTTCCAAATGTTCTTTACTCTAATGGGGGAGGATCATTCATGATTCCTTATATAGTGTCCTTGTTTATTTTAGGAATCTCATTTGTTTTGGTAGAGTATGCAGTAGGATTCAGATTTAAGACTTCCTTATCAAAGATATTTTTCTCAATTAAAGCCCGATTGGAACCTATTGCCTGGTTTATTGTATTGGTTGTATTCCTGATTACCACTTATTATGTTTGTGTAGTGGGATGGGATTTGATCTATCTGGGCTTAAGTTTTGTTCAAGGATGGGGTGCAAATCCGGATGTATTCTTCACAGTGGATGTTTTGCATGCATCTGATTCGCTTTCAGGTATATTTACCATTGTTCCTTGGGTTTTACTTTCAGTATTTCTTATTTGGGCATTTGCATGGTTCATTGCTCAAAAGGATTTGAATGAGGGTATCGGTAAAGTGAGCAAAATATTATTGCCGGTTCTATTGATAATTGTCATTTTTATTGTAGCGTTCTCATTGACTTTGCCGGGTGCTTCAATAGGATACAAACAGATATTCACTCCTAATTGGTCAGCATTGACTGATTTAAATGTTTGGCTGGCTGCATTCGGTCAGATCGTATTTTCCCTTAGTTTAGGAATGTCAATTGCCCTTACATATGCAAGTTACCTTCCGGAAACTTCCAAATTAACCGATAATGCATTGATCGTTGCATTTTCAAATTCTGGATTTGAAGTATTCAATGCAATAGGCATATTTTCAATATTAGGGTTCATGACTTTTACAAGTGGAATTCCATTTAATGAATTGGTAACTGAAGGAACAGGTTTGGCATTTGTTGTTTTTCCAAATGTATTCAATCTCATGCAACCTTGGTCAATGATTATTGGACCCTTGTTCTTTGCATGTATCTTATTTGCAGGAATCACATCTGTAATGGCACTGCTTGAAGTGGTTTCATTTGCAATCAGTGAAAAATTCGGATTTTCAAGAAGAAAATCTGCAACTGTAGTATGTATTGTAGGATTTTGCATATCTTCCATTTTTGCTACTTCAGCAGGAAGTTACCTCCTCGGAATCTTTGATGCATTCTTAAACAATTTCGCATTGCTCTTCGGTGTTTTGCTTGAATGCATAATCTTCGGATGGATTTATAACTTTGATAATCTTGTTGAAACATTGAACAATCATTCAACTATTCAAATGGATCCATTCTGGCCAATCATTATTAAATATATCTTGCCTATCTGCATATTTGGCCTATGGGCTCAAGGGGTTTACAGCACACTTTTAACTGGAGATTCAACAAGTCATATGATAATGCTTTGCTTATCAATTGTTCTTATAGTCGTTCCAATAATATTCACCCTGTTACCTGCTAAAAACGAAGATTATTATAATCCGATTGATGGGGATTAGCCCAGTTTCACGGAATTCAGTCCGTAGAACATGGACCATAACCCTTTTTTATTTTCTTTTTTATCTCACTTCTTAAAGAAAGTGTTTTTTATTTTTTTATTCAAGCCTATTCCATTTTTTATCTTATTCTCAAATAAGTCACTTTTTCATATATTGTCTGATTTTTAATTCTATTCTAAATAACATTCTAAATAAGAAACTTTTTTAAATAATTAACACTTTAATATATAATATAATAACTACTGAAAGAAAATGAGATTCTAGTTATTTTATTATGAGATGAATTTTAAGAATTGGGTAAGAATAAATCAATTGATGTGATATTAAATGGATGATGAAATTATAAAAAATAGATGGGATAGTTCAACAGGCTTTTTAATAGCTATGATTGGAGCAATCATCGGACTATCCGGAATTTGGAAATTTTCTTATCTCATGTATGAAAATGGTGGAGGCACATTCCTCATACCTTATATTTTAGCTATTGTAATCATGGCCATTCCTATTTTAGTATTGGAATTTGGGATAGGATTCAAGTTCAAATCAAGCTTGCCTAAGATATTCTATAATATCAAATCAGAATTTGAGATCATCGCTTGGTTTATTGTGTTCCTGATTTTTGCTGTGCTGATCTATTTCACTTGCATACTATCTTGGGACCTTATTTATGTAATTCTTAGTTTATTTAAGGGATGGGGTAGCAATCCTAGCGTTTTCTTTACAACCACCCTATTGCACAGCACCTCCAACCCATATGGGTTGACTTATCTTGTGGTTCCTATTGGAGTTGCTTTGATAGCGGTATGGGGTTTCATCTATTTGTTTTCACGTAAGGAAATCAATAAAGGAATCCTAACCATCAGCAAAATATCCTTAATATTATCCTTCATTTTGCTAATTGGCATGTTGATATTTGCTGTTCAATTGCCAGGATCCCGTACTGGAATCATGGCATTGTTTAATCCAAATTGGTCAGTATTGTTGGATTTAAATGTTTGGATAGCTGCATTCGGCCAATTGCTATTCTCATATGGTTTAGGTTATGCCATAGCAAGCACTTATTCCTCCTACTTGGGAGAGAAAGCAAATTTGATTGACAATGCATGGATCATTGTTTTGGCAAGCTTGATATTTGAAGTCTTGGTTTCAGTCCTTTTATTTGCCCTTATGGGTTATATGGCATTAGGCAGGAATATTCCTATTACCAGTTTGGTCAGTGACGGATTTTCATTGATATTCGTCGTTTTCCCTAATGTATTCAACATTATGGACCCATGGGTCTATATTGTTGCTCCTGCATTTTTCCTGCTTTTATTCGTTGGAAGCTTAAGCACAATTTTGGCTTTAATTGAACCATTGACCAATTCCATTTGTGAAAAATTTGCTTGGACTAGAGATAGGGTCATCAGACAGCTTGTGTTGGCGGGCCTATTTGTTTCTTTCATATTTGCAACAGGTATGGGAGAATACCTTTTAAGGATTGCTGATGCATTCATCACACAATTTGCAATTATATTGGGGGTCTTGCTTGAAATAATTGTTTTAGGTTGGGTTTATGATATTGAGGATATCCGTTCAATCCTAAATGACAATTCACATATTAAGGTAGATAAATCCTGGATAATCACAATTAGATTTATCATTCCTATTCTATTGGCTATTATTTGGATTATAGGAGTATATAATCTGATTCTTGCTGGAGATAGGCAAAGCTTGCTTGTTCAATCAATCATCGCTTCCATATTTGTCATTGTTCCTTTAGTTTTAACCATCCTTCCATATGAAGGGGATTATTCCCTTGATTTGTCCAGAGGTGGTGGCGGAGTAAACTACTTCAAGGAAAAGGAATATGTTGACAAGACCATTGATGATTATGCTGATGAGGAAGATGATTCCAATCCATTGTTTGATAAGAACGGATCTTTTGTAAGCCCATATAAATCCTTGAGGAACAGATTCAAAAAGTCTGAAGAAGAGGAAGATGCCATTGATGATATGGTGGAAGAGGACAATTCCAAATCAAGAAGGCTAAACCGATTCGGCAAATCCAAATCCAAATCAGGCAAGAATGTTTTGAAAAATGTGGACATGTCATCTGAAGAGTTTGACTCTCCTTTTGATGATGATTATGAATCTAAGTATAATGGGGATTATGGAGAAGATTCCAGTTCCAAAGAGCAATCACAAAGAAATGGTAAAAAGAAATCAAAATCCTTGTTTGATAAAATAAACATGTTCAGTAAAGACAAGGAAGATAATGATAACTTAAATGATGATTTCAATGATGATTTCGATGCTGTGGCTTTTGATGATGATTTTGATGATTTGGATTATATAGCTCCTATTAAAGAGGAAGAGTCAACCAATAATCAAAGAAACCATACGTTCAAAAGCTCAAGGGATGCAGAGGTTTTTGATAATCTTGATGATTATGTTGAGAAACCTAAGCCCAAATCTAAAAAATCCACATCTAAAAAGTCAGCATCCAAAAAACCTAAAGCCAAACCAAAAGCTAAATCAAGCTCCAAAGAAGCAAAGGTTGAAGAACCTGCTGAAGAGGAATATGAAGATTTCACTGATGACTTCTTTGATGATGGAGTATTTGGTGATGACGGATACGAATCCCTCTTGGATGATTATGAAAAGCCTAAATCAAAATCTAAAAGATCTTCTAAAAGACAATCTGAAGAAGAATACACTGTTTATGATTATGAAAGAAAAGGAGCAGATTCTGTCTTCAATTTAGATGATGAGTAGATCAAACTTTTAGAAAAAAGTTTGATTAAATCTTTTCTTCATTTGAAAAATTAATTTTAATTTCCTCTTTTCATTTGTTCATATTCTGTTTTTTATTTGTTTATTATTTTTTTAATTTTT
>JADLKP010000127.1 GCA_016838945.1 Methanobrevibacter sp. | reverse complement strand
TCATATTTAATTTTAGTAATTATGGAATTATTTTAATAGCATTTTTCGGACATATGTTTATGCAACGGAAACATTTAATGCAATTCCCAGGATAGATATACCATTTTCTATTCTCCTTATCTATACGGAGGGCTTTAGTGGCACATACTTTTTCACATTTTCCACATAAAATGCACTTCTTGCCATCTGCTCTTGGTTCTCCAACATTTACGGCTCTTGGAAATAATCTAAAAAATGATTTCCCTCTGAATAATCTTCTCATTCCTCTCATTTAATCTCCTACATATATTGGATATATATTATATTGTTTTCACTTATATAATAATGTATAGGTAAATAACTAATTTTAATCTTTATCCAACTATAGTAAAGATATATTAAATATTGGCAATAAATATTCTATTGAATTAATATAAGTGATAATATGACTATGAAAACAGGCAGCAATTTAAAATTCAATGATGAATATGAATATCTTACATTTGATTTAGACCAAGAATTCCTATTGGGTGAACTTCAAGGAGAAGAGATAAGGGATAAAATGATTTCAGCACAGGATATATTGGACAATCATTTGAAAAACAGCTATTCTCCGGGGGATGTGATAGAAATTGACAACCCTTTTGATGATCCAATCCTTAAGAAATTTATTAAGGTCAATGATGTGACTGATGAAATGTTGGATATAATCTATTATCAGCATCAAATCAATAAGGACGTATATAAGTTTGTTACAATGACAGAACCTCCTGTAAGGGGCCGTATTTTAATTCCCAAATAATTAGTTTTCATAATGAATTTAAAAATATTATGCCGTTATCATAAGTTTTATTAACACGTGTTAACAAAATAAGAAACAACTAAAGATTATATAATATCATTTTTATTTATAATTCTTATCCAGGTGATTCTATGGATTTCGATGAATTGATGGAGAAAGGAAATCAATTAAGAAAAGAAAACAAGTATGAAGAGGCATTGGATGTATATCAGGCTGCATTAAAAGCGGATAAAAGACGTCCTGAAGCTTGGAATATGAAAGCAAGCACTCTTGGTTTATTGAATAAAACAGATGAGGCTATCGAATGCTTCGATAAATCATTGGAGCTTGACTTTGAAAATGAACAGACTTGGTTTTTAAAAGGAATGACTTTATTTGCCATTAATCGTTTTAATGAGGCAAATTCCTGTTTCGATAAGGCAGTGAATGCAGATCCTCATAATCCGGTTTATTGGAAATATAAAGGAATGGTTTTAAGTCAATTGAATCACAATTCTGATGCCTTAAAATGTTTGGATAATGCATTGGAACTAGATCCTGATGATGAGGCAGTTCTAGTATTCAGACATACAGTAGTTGAGGCTTTAGAAAAAGAAGAAAATATTTAAGTCGTAGGATAAATCCTACAACTCTTTTTTTATTAATTTTTTATAATTTTCATAATTGCTATTTTAAAATATTAAACATTTTTATCTAATTTTTAACTATTCTAATCTATTTTGATCTATTTTAATCTATTTATTCAAATTTATTCAAATTTAGATTAAAACTAATTTTACTAAATAGTCCAATATTTAATATTTTTTGTTAATGCTCTTTAAAGCAACTATTTGATCTCTTAAGACAGCAGCTCTTTCAAAGTCCAAATCGTTGGCAGCTTCTTTCATTTCTGCTACCAAGTCTTTGATCAATAACTTAAGCTCATCCTTAGGCATGCCTTTGAGGTCATCTCTGGACGGTGTCTTTTTAGTGGAAATTTTCTTGTCTTTAAGAGTTCTGTAAGTTGATTGAGGAGTGATGTTGTATTTCTCATTGTATGCCATTTGAAGCTTTCTTCTCTTGTTTGTAATGTCAACAGCATTTCTCACAGAATCAGTCATGTCATCAACATACATCAGAACTTCACCGTCCACATTCCTTGCAGCTCTTCCTATTGTCTGAATAAGAGAGGTTTCGCTACGTAGGAATCCTTCCTTATCTGCATCTAAAATAGCTACAAGTCCCACTTCAGGCAGGTCAAGCCCTTCTCTCAATAGGTTTACTCCTACAAGAACATCAAACTCTCCTCTCCTTAAATCGTCAATGATCTCCACTCTTTCTAATGTATCAATCTCTGAGTGGAGATATCTTACCTTGATTCCTATTTTAGCATAATAATCAGTCAGGTCTTCTGCCATCCTTTTGGTAAGTGTTGTAACAAGAATCCTTTGGTCTTTTGCCACTTTCTTTCTGACTTCAGCAAGCAAATCTTCAACTTGCCCTTGAACAGGCCTGATTGTAATCTTAGGGTCGACAAGACCTGTTGGCCTGATGATCTGTTCTACAACATTCTGGCTTCTGGACATTTCATAAGGTCCTGGAGTAGCGGAAACATAAAGTACCTGATTTTGAATTGCTTCAAATTCATCAAAGCGCAATGGCCTGTTTTCCTTAGCGGAAGGCAATCTGAACCCATATTGCACTAGGGTCTCTTTTCTGGATCTGTCCCCATTGTACATTCCCCTAATCTGCGGAACGGTTACATGTGACTCATCAATGATTGTCAAATAGTCATCTGGGAAATATTTCAGCAATGAATAAGGCATGTCTCCCCAATTTCTTCCAGACAAATGCATGGAATAGTTCTCGATTCCTGGACAATAACCCATTTCCTGCAGCATTTCTATATCAAAACGAGTTCTCTGTTCCAATCTTTGAGCTTCAACATATTTTCCATTTAGATTCAACTCCCTAAGTCTGCTTTCAAGCTCTTCATTGATGTCCTTCAAAGCTTGGTCCATTCTGTCAGCACCTACAACGAAGTGCTTTGCTGGAAATATCATGTATCTTTGCAAGGATTCTTCCTTTTTTCCTGTTACTGGGTCAATCAGACTTATTGCATCGATCTCGTCACCAAACAATTCGATTCTTATTGGAGGTGTTCCATGAACGGGATTGATTTCAATGACATCTCCCCTTACCCTGAATTGACCTCTTTCAAAGGCAACATCATTTCTTTCATACTGCATGAAAATGAGTTTTCTAAGGATGTCGCTACGTTCGTAAATGTCTCCTACAGCAATGGAGAATGCGAATTCCCCATAATCTTCAGGTGAACCGATACCGTAGATGCAGCTTACACTGCTCACTACAATGACGTCATCACGAGACAGGAGTGATTGTGTGGCGGAATGCCTCATTATGTCTATCTCTTCGTTGATTGAAGCTTCCTTGTCAATGAAAGTGTCAGTTCTTGGAACATAAGCTTCAGGCTGGTAATAATCATAATAGCTGACAAAATATTCCACTGCATTATCTGGGAAAAATACCTTGAATTCCTCGTATAATTGTGCAGCCAATGTCTTATTGTGTGATATGATCAAGGTTGGCTTTTGAACCTTTTCAATAATGTTTGCCATTGTATAGGTCTTGCCTGAACCGGTAACGCCTAAAAGTGTCTGTTCATGCAATCCCTTATTTATTCCATTAACTAAGGATTCAATGGCTTGTGGTTGGTCACCAAGTGGCTTATATGGAGATTTGAGTTTAAATTCCTTCAATTTATCACCTAATAAAAAAAAAATATTTATGTTAATTCTTTATTAAATCAATAATCTTTAGTATATAGTAATTTGGGCATTGTTTCATATAATAGTATCTATTATGAATATTTTATGAATATTTTCATTAAATAAATCAATGATTTTTGCTTATTTAATGCCTAAAAAATAATTTAGGTCAACTTAAATTTACAAAACTTAAAACAAAAATGATATATATTACTATTATATAAAAATATATTACGTATTATAATAGTGAAATATTTTTAAATATTTAATAAAAGGGGTAAATATGTTTATTTTCACTAATTTTAATATATTCTAAACTCTATATGTGAAATCATATAGTAATTATTGGGAACTAGAAATTATATGAGGAGGACTTAAATTTATGAAATTAAAGAGATCATATGTCTTCTTGATTTCATTAATATCCATATTCTTATTGTTAAGCTTAAGTGCTGTATCAGCAGCAAGCGATATGGATAATCAAATATCTGATATTTCTGCTTCAGATGTTATTGATGATGTTGATGAAATTGGAGACACTAATGATGATATTTTATCTAATTCTAATATATTGGCTGATGGAGACTCTGACGAACTTGGAGAAGATCCTGTAGTTGATTCAACTCCTACAACTGTCGAATCAGAGAATAAAACCTATAAGTTTGGGGACAATATCACTGTTCCTGTAAGCGTTAAGGACAATGAAGGTCAAGAAATATCTTTTACAAATGATAATCTTGTAGTATCAAATGATACCACTTATAATCATACTTACAATTTTACTGTAAATGGGTCAAGCATTACTATTAAAGACACTTTTGTCGTCGGAGAGTATGCTCTTCACATTAAATTCTTAGGAAATGATACCTACAGTGCTTCAGAGACTAATGTTACTTTAACCATTGATAAAACAGACACTACTATCGAAGCAAGCAACGGTACTGGAAAAGTAGGCGGCAACATCACTGTTCCTCTAGTTATTAAAGTAGAATCAGGCAGGGCCTATAATTTCAATGCTAATAATATCACTGTTACATATCAAGATGAGTTATACAATGTAACTAAAGTTGATGGAGGCATTGCATTAGTCAATTTTACCAAGGAACCTGGCGATTATGAAATTTTAATCAATTTCTTAGGAAGCCAAAGCTGTAATCCATCCAATACAACTGTTACAGTAAGAATTCTTGCTAACAATACAATAAAGGCTAATGACACCATTAAGGTGAATAAAAATAATCATAATGTTACCATCCCTATTGTTATATCATACTCAAATGGTACTGACATTACTAATTTGACTGTAAATCCTAGTGATTTGAAGTTATATCTCAAATACAATAATGGAACTGACAATCTTACCGTTCCAATTGAAGAATATGTCTTGGATGGTCAACCTGGTAACTATACCATTAATTTCATCAGAGAAAATATTGATAACAGTCAATTGACTATTGTCTATAAAGAAGGAGAGTTAGATGAATCTAATAAAACCATCAATATAACTGAATTCATCAATGCAAAGATTGAAGTGCAAAATGCTGTTGCCGATTACCAAACCGGTAACTTTACTTTTGTTTTAAAAGATGCAGATACTAACCAACCATTGGCTAACACAAACGTTACTATAAGCGGAGTATATTTCTTCTCCAGTGACAATGGAACTTCTGCAAGACCATCTTTACAAATCCAATCAGATGAAAACGGTTTAATCTTCATTAAGAATGTTAATATGAATAAGGATCTTGACTTTTCATTCTTTGTTTATAATTTCACAGCTTTAAAGGCAGGCAATTATAACTTAACCTTTAAAGGAAACAGTTCAATTGACTTAAATCAAATTGTTCAAATAACTGTAAATCTAGTAAAAGTGAAAATTGTTGCAGACAATTATAATGAGTCTGTTGGAAGCACCAAGAAATTCACATTCAAATTGGTAAATGCTGCTACTGGTGAAGTATTGAAATTGGTCTCAATGCAATTCAAAGTCAAAACAGGCAATACAACAACTACATACAATGCTACTACCAATTTAACTGGTCAAGCATCATTCAATGTAAAGTTGATGGCAGGAACTTACCCAGTCACTCTTTTAACCAACAGTGCTGATGTAGTGAAAACAACTTTAGACAGAACAATTAAAATTAATAAAAAACCTGGTGTATTGACTGCAAGCAACAGGACCATCAAATACGGTACCGATCCAACTGCAATCATCAGATTCACTGATAAGAATACAGGTAAACCTGTTGTTGATGGAATTGTCAAAGTAAGGCTTTACACCACTTCCAAAAAATATATTGATTTGGCATTCAGAACCAATAAGACAGGTTATGTTAAATTCAATGCAGCTTTAGCTGTTGGAAAACATAAGATGATAATCAGCAGCATAGACAACAATTACACTGCATCAAGCATAACCAGATATGTAACAGTCAAGAAGACCACTGCTAAATTCAGTGCTTCTAAAGTAACCACTTATTACAGATCAGGTAAATTATATAAAGTTAAAGTGATTAATACCAAAAACAACAAGGCTATGTACGGTGCAAAAATGATCATTAAGGTATTTACCAGCAAAACCAGATACTACAGATATGATGGCACTACCGCTGGAAATGGTATTGTCCAATTTAAGATCAATTATAAACCAGGTACCTATAAGGTTGTAATAAGTGCAAATGACAAAGGTTACACTGCAAAATCTGTAACTAAACAGATTAAAGTGACTAAGTCACCTATTAAATTCACTCCTACTAGTTTAAAAGTTAAAAAAGGTAAAGCTTTCAAAGTTAAAGTGACCAGCACCAAATCCAAAAAGGTCATTTCTGGCGTAAAGGTTAAAGTGAAAGTATATACTGGTAAAAAGTATTCCACTTACACAATTAAAACCAATAAAAAAGGAATTGCTAGCTTAACAATTAAACAAAAAGTAGGTAAACATAAAGTAGTGCTTTCACCTGGAAGTCCTAAACTTTATTCTGCTAAAGCACTTACCAAAACTTTAGTGGTAACCAAATAATAGGATTGGCTTAAATCAAAATTAGTTAAAATTAAGAGATTATTTCTCTTAATTCTTTTTTTTTATTTTTTTTAAAAAAAATTAATGAATAAGAT